>JAISTI010000083.1 GCA_031272685.1 Propionibacteriaceae bacterium
CTGGTGACGGAGTTCGCCGGCTCCAGGCCGAGCACCGTCAGCCCGGTGATGGTCTTGCCCGAGCCGGACTCCCCCGCTAACCCTTGCACTGTGCCTTTGGAAACCTCCAGGCTCACCCCGCGCAGAATCGGCGTCACCTCGTCCTCGCCCTTGATGCCAAGGGTGAGGTTTTCAATGCGTAGGACAGCGCTCATACCCGCTCCGCCCCTGGGTCGAGCCCGTCGCGCAGCGCGTCGCCGAGGAAGTGGAAAGAGATGACGACGGTGAGAATCGCCAGGCCGGGGAAGACGCCCAGCCACCACTTGTCGAAATGCTGCACCGCCGACGAAACCATCGAACCCCACTCGGGGGTGGGCGGCTTGGCGCCCAAGCCCAGGAACGACAGCCCGGAGAGCAGCAGCGCGGCGGTGCCGATGTCGAGGCTGGCCATCACCAGGGTGGGACCGGCGACGTTCGGCAGGATGTCTTGACGAATGGAGCGCATCGGCGAAAATCCGAGCAGCCGCCCGCTGGCCACGAAGTCTCCGCCGCGCAGCGAGAGCACCATCGAGCGCACCACGCGGGCATAGGGCGGCCACGAGACAATCAGGGCGGCGACCACCGCGTTGAACAGCGACGCGCCCATGGCGGCGGCCGTCACCATGGCCAAAATCACGGTGGGGAAGGCGAGCACGAGGTCGGTGATGCGCATGATCGTCTCGTCCACCCAGCCGCCGAAGAACCCGGCGATTACCCCAAGCAGCGAGCCGACGCACATGGAAAGCACCACCAGCAGCAGCGCCAGCGCGATTGTCACCTGGGCGCCCGCGATGATGCGCGAGAAGACGTCCCGCCCCAGCTCGTCGGTGCCCAGCCAGGCCAGCTCGCCCGGCTCGGTGAAGCGCGGCAGATTCTGCGCCAGCGGGTCGTAGGGGGTGATGTACGGGCCGATGAAGCACAGCACAATCCAGGTGAACGCGATGACGGCGGCGATGATGCCCAGCGGCATGCGGATGCCCTTGGGGATCGCCCTCCAGATGCGCCGGGTGAGGCTCTTGCGCGCCGGGGCCGCCTGCGCCACCGACGTTTCGCGGGTACGTTGCGCCATCTAGCCCACCCGCACTCTCGGGTCGATGAAGCCGTAGGCGAGGTCTACGGCGAGGTTGATCATCAAGTAGACGAGCCCGACGAACAGGCCGACACCCATGACGGCGAGCAGGTCGAGTTTGGATGCGGCGTTGTAGGCGTAGGAGCCCAAGCCCGGCCAGCCGAAGATGGATTCCACCAGCACCGTCCCCGACAAGAGCGAGCCGAAGGCCAGGCCGACGACGGTGAGGATCGGGATGGCGGCCGCGCGCAGCACGTACTTGAAAAACACCTTGCGCCCCGGCAGCCCTTTGGCTTTCGCGGCCTGAATGTAGCCTTGGTCGAGCACTTCCAGGAAAGACGTGCGCGAAAAGCGGGTGAGCAGGCCGATGGTGTAGAGGGTCAGCACCATCGTGGGCAGGGCCAGATGCGCGGCGGCGTCCACGAAGGTGCGCAAATCCCCGGCGAGCAGCGCGTCGAAGGTGTACATGCCGGTGACGTGCGGCGGCGGCGACAGGCCGGGGGTCAGGCGCCCGGAGCCCGGCGCGATGCCTAATCGGTAGTAGAAGATGTAGAAGCAGACGATCGCCATCCAGAAGGTGGGGACGGAGATGCCCACCAGCGAGACCAGCCGCAGCACCTGGTCTGTTACTTTGCCGCGGCGGTAGGCCGACCACATGCCGAAGGTCAGGCCCACTAGGGCCGCGCACACGATGGCGGAAAGCGCGATTTCCATGGTGGCGGGGACGGCTTTGGCCAAGTCGGCGGCGACGGCGTTGTGCGTCTGCCAGGAGGTGCCGAGGTCGAAGTGGCTCAGCCGCACCAGGTAGGCCCAGTATTGCTCCAATAAGGGCTTGTCAAGGCCGTATTCGGCGCGGAAGCGGGCGACGATGGCCGGGTCGTCGGCGGCCCGCTGGCCCAGGGCGGCCGCCACCGGGTCGCCGGGCACGAGGTTGGTGAGCGAGAAGGTGACGATCGTCATGCCCACCAGCAGGATGCACGCGATCACCAGCCGCTTGCCGATGTACCGCAGCAAAGCGGCATGCGAGCGCCGGCCCTGCCCCCCGGTGGGGGACAGAGCCGGCGGCTCAGCGATTTGTTCGGGCATCAGCCCAATACTATGCGCCCGCGCAACTTATGCCGCGCCCAGCCCGGCGACGTTGATGAGCCACACCGGGTTGTAGAGCACGTTGGTAACGCTGGGCTGGTAGGCCACATTGGAGCCCGGCTGCAGCAGCGGGATGAACGGCGATTCTTCGATCATCGCCTTGCCCCACTCCTCGAACAGCGCCTTGCGGGCCGCCGGGTCGCCGGTGGTGTAGCCCTTCTTCACCAGGTCGGCGATCTTGGTGTTGGCGCTCTCCTGCCAGTTGGCGCGCAGGCCGACCGTCTGGCCGGGGCCGAAGGCGAGGTAGTTGGCCGGATCCATGTAGTCCGGGTTCCAATACCAAAGGCCCAGTTCTTCCTTGCCTTCGCGGTAGGCGTCCACCTCGGTGGCGAACGGCGCCGGGGCGAGGTCGACGGTGATGCCGACTTCGGCGAGCTGCGACTGCACCCGCTCGGCGAGCGTGGTGAGGTTCAGACCTGTCGGGTCGATGTCGTTCGGGAAGTTGAGGGTGATCTTCGCGCCTTCAGCGCCAGCGGCGGCGACGGCGGCCTTGGCGGCCTCCGGGTCGTACTTGAGCGCGTCGGACGCCGGGAGCGCGCCGAGGAAGACGGACGGCACCAAACCGGTGGCTTGGGCCGCGCCCTTGCCGGCGATTTCAAGCAGCGCCTCGTAGTTGATGGCGGCCTTGACGGCTTTCACGAACTCGGGCTTGGCGGTGGTGGCGTTCACCGACGGGTCGGTGTTGGCCAGCAGGAACACCACGGTGGCGGACGGCACAGACTCCAGGGAGACGCCTTCGGCGAGGGATTCGACCATGTCGCCGGAGAGGTCCATGGCGATCTGCGAGTCGCCGCGCTCGACATTCATCTTCTGGGTGGCGGGCTCGACCTTGCGGACGATGACCTTGTCGTAGGTGGGGCTCTGCGGCCCGTTGTACTTGGTGTTCTTCACCAGGGTGGCGCCGGAGGCGATGTCGAGCGATTCGAGCACGTACGGGCCGGAGCCGGCGGACGTGGTGTTCAGGAACTGCTCGGCGCCGTCGTCTTCGCCGGTGGTGCCGCCGTTTTCCTGCACGACCTTCGAGTTCACGATGCCCAGCGAGGGAGTGGCCAGGGTGGCCAGCAGCGCGGGGGCCGGATCGGCGGTGGTGAGCTTGACCGTCTTGTCGTCCACCTTGGAAATGGTGACGCCGTCAAGCAGGAAGGACGGGTTGCCCTTCATGCCTTGGAGGCGCTGCAGCGAGAAGACGACGTCGTCGGCCGTCACCGGGTTGCCGTCGGAGAAGACCCGGCCGTCGGCGAGGGTGAACGTGAACTCGGTAAGCTCATCGTTCTGCTCGAAGCTGGCGAGGTCGGGGATGATCGTGGTGGTGTCCTCGTCGGCGAAGGTGACGAGGGTGTCGTAGAGCGCCTTGACGAGAATCTGGCCGGCCGGCTCGTATTCGCGGCCGGGGTCGATGGTCTTGACGTCGAACATCGAGTCGATGACGACTTGCGCGGCGTCGGTGCCGCTGCCGCCACTGTCGGAACTGGGTGCGGGCGAGCCGCAACCGGTGAAGAGCAGCGCTGCCGCCACTACGGCGGCGGTCGCGGCTGCGAACTTCTTGTGAAGCTTCATGGGAGTACCTCCATCACTTGTATAGACACGTATGTCTGGACTCAGACAGGCTACCACCGGCTTGGCGCCCCGCCGCCGGTGGTTCACGCCTGGGCGGCTTTCGGAACCGAATCGTTACCGAAGCGTTAACCGTCCCGCCGCCAGATCGCGGCTCCGGCCTTAACAGCGGCAGGCTCGGTGCGGTAGATTGGCGGGGTCAATGAAAGGGGACAGATGTCCGGCAAGACAATCAGCGTGGAGCTGTCGGCGCGGGAGCTGTCGGCGGTGAACGCGGCGCTTGAGCTGCTCGAATCCGATCTCGAAGGGGAGACGGAGGATTCCGCCAAGGCCCGCAAACTCTTGCTGCTCACCCGCCAAACCCGGGCGGTAGTCCACGAAGCCATGACCCCCGAAGCCTTCGAAATCAACTGGGACTACTGGGCCTGAGTTGAGCGCCCTCGACAATCGCCCCGCTCCCTGAGCGGTCTAATACTCCTTGCCAGTTTCACGCGTAGACGTCGGCGAGGGTTTCGACGTTCCAGTGGTCGGCGGGGTAGGCGTGGTGGGGTAGGTAGGTGGAGTTCATGAGT
>JAISTI010000119.1 GCA_031272685.1 Propionibacteriaceae bacterium
GCTCATCGTGGTGCTGCTGGTGCAGCCGACCGGCCTGCTCGGCAAGGTAGTGCAGGAGAAGGTCTGATGAAGATCCCGCAGCGCCTGCAAGGCATCACCCGCGGTTGGGTATTGCCATACGCCCTTGTCATCGTGAGTTTTATCACCGTGCAAATCCTGCTGGCCGGCGGCAACATCTCCGCCACCCTCGAAGGCCAGCTCATCCCGATCTGCGCCTACATCGTCATGGCGGTTTCGCTAAACCTCACCGTCGGCGTCCTGGGGGAGCTGTCGCTGGGCCACGCCGGGTTCATGAGCGTGGGCGCGTTTTCCGGCGTAATCGCCTGCATCTCCCTGGAAGGCGCCATTGGCTCCGACCCACTGCTGCTCGTCGTGGGAATGGTCATTGGCGCGCTCTTCGCCGGGGTGGCCGGCTTCCTCATCGGCATCCCGGTGCTGCGGCTGCGCGGCGACTACCTCGCCATCGTCACCCTCGCCTTCGGTGAAATCATCAAGAACATCATCAACTGCCTCACCATCGGCCAAGACTCCCGTGGCCTGCGCTTCGGCTTCCTGTCCTCGGCATCCGAACTCGGGCTGGAAGGGGACGGACGCCTGATCGTGAACGGCCCGATGGGCATCGCCAACATTCCGCGGCTGAGCACCTTCACCTTCGGCTTCATACTCATCATCGTCACCCTGTTCATCGTGCTGAACCTGGTGAAGAGCCGCTCCGGCCGGGCCATCATGGCGCTGCGCGACAACCGCATCGCCGCCGAAAGCGTCGGCATTTCCGCCACCAAATACAAGCTGATGGCGTTCGTCACGTCCGCCGCGCTGGCGGGCGCCGCGGGGGCGCTCTACGCGATGAACTTCTCCACCATCGTCGCTTCCAAGTTCAACTTCAACACCTCCATCCTGATTTTGGTGTATGTGGTGCTGGGCGGCCTGGGCAATTTCACCGGCTCGATTGTCGCGGCGGCGCTGCTGACGGTGCTGCCGGAGATGCTGCGCAACTTCAACGACTACCGGATGCTGGTCTACGCCATCGTGCTCATCCTGGTGATGCTGGCCACCAACAACGAAACCCTGAAAGCCATTCCGGCCCGCCTGCGCGCCCGGTTCTCCGGCGCGGCCGCCCCGGTGGAGGTGGACGCCAATGCGTGAGGAAACCAAGCTGGTGCCACTGCCCGCCACCAACTTCGTGCCCGAGCGGGACGCCGGCAAACCGCCGATCCTGGAGACGCGCAACCTCGGCATCGACTTCGGCGGCCTGGCCGCCGTGGACGGCCTCGACCTCGCCGTCAGCCCCACCGAGATCGCCGGGCTCATCGGGCCGAACGGCGCCGGCAAGACCACGGTATTCAACCTGCTCACCGCCGTCTACAAGCCCACCCGCGGCACGATTCTGTTCGACGGGCACGACACCGCCGGCATGACCTCGGTGCAGTTGAACCGGGCCGGCATCGCCCGCACCTTCCAGAACATCCGGCTCTTCAACTCGCTCAGCGTGCTGGACAACGTGAAGCTGGGGCTGCACAACTCCATCGACTACGGCATGGCGCGCGGCATCCTGCGGTTGCCCCGCTATTGGCAGCAGGAGCGCAAGGCCGACGCCCGCGCGCTTGAACTGCTCGCCATCTTCTCCATGGAAAACCTCGCCGCCAGCCGGGCCGGATCGCTGCCATATGGCGCCCAGCGGCGCCTGGAAATCATCCGGGCGCTCGCCACCAACCCGAAGCTGCTGCTGCTCGACGAGCCGGCCGCCGGCATGAACCCCTCCGAGACGGCCGAGCTGATGGACAACATCGTCAAGGTGCGCGACACTTTCCAAATCGCGGTGCTGCTCATCGAGCACGAGATGAGCCTGGTGATGGGCATCTGCGAGGGCATCTGCGTGCTGAATTTCGGCAAAACCATCGCCAAAGGCACCCCTTCGGAAATCCAAAACAACCCGCAGGTGATCGAGGCGTACCTGGGGCGGCGAAAGGGGGCGGCCGGCGATGCTGAAGGTAACTGACCTCAACGTCTACTACGGTGCGATCCACGCTGTGAAAGGGGTTTCGCTGGCGGTGCCGGAAGGCGCCATCGTCACCCTCATCGGGGCGAACGGCGCGGGAAAGTCCACCATTTTGCAGACCATCTCCGGCCTGCTGCGGCCTCGGACGGGCACCATCTCGTTTCTGGACGAGGACATCACCTCGCTGCCGGCGCACAAGCGGCTGAAGCGCGGGCTGGCCCAGGTGCCCGAAGGGCGGCGGCTGTTCCTCAGCATGACCGTCATGGAAAACCTGGAAATGGGCGCGTACACCGCCTCGGCCGACCAGCTTGCCGCCGACATCGAGCGGGTGTTCACGCTGTTCCCCCGCCTGAAAGAGCGCCGCAAGCAGGTGGCCGGCACGCTCTCCGGCGGCGAGCAGCAGATGGTGGCGATGGGCCGCGGCTTGATGAGCCAGCCGAAGCTGCTGATGCTCGATGAGCCGTCCATGGGCTTGGCTCCCATCCTGGTGGAGCAGATTTTCGAGACGGTGCAAGAGATGAACCGTGCCGGCGCCACCATCTTGCTAGTCGAGCAGAACGCCCAAATGGCCTTGTCAATCGCAGAATACGCTTACGTCCTGGAGACTGGCCAGATTGTGATGGAAGGCCCCGCCGCCGAGCTGGCCGACAACGACGAGGTCCGCAAGGCCTACCTGGGCGGATAGCGCCTGGTCGTCGCACACGAGGGGAGCGGCAATCCTCCTGGTCGCGGTTGCTGCGCAAGGCCTCGCCTCGCTTCACTGTGCTGACAATGATGTGAAGTCAGCCGTCGACGCGTGACAGCAGTTTCGCAATGACCAGCCCTGCGGCGTCCTCAACGCGGTAACCGCTCGGAGTCGTAATGGCCAAGCGGGCCATGTCATCGCGGAAGACCAGTTCCGAGCCGAGGTACGGGTGGGCGGCGATCGCGCAGATGGCCCGCGACAACAGGAGGTCTTGTTCGACTTGCGCCTGGTCGGGCCACGGGTGGCCCGCGCTCCAAGCGATCACATGGGCGACAGGGATCATGTGTCCGGCTCTACTTCTGTGTTGATGAGTCGATGCTCGTTGCTTACGGCTAGCCCAGAATCTTGGTGAGGACCGCCAGGTACTCGTTTTGGATTTCGCGGATGAGGCTGAAGTCGGGAACCCAGCTACCGGGGGCGTCCCGACGGGAAGCGATGTACGCCTGCACCGTCTTGGTGAAATCGTCCCGCCCGGCCAGGCCGTCGGCGGGCGAGGCGCCGTCGAGCAGTTTGTGCAGGATATAGCGCCAGATGCCCATTCCGGTGCTGAGCAGCACCATCACGAAATCGTGGCGGGATTGCGGCGAAGCCGCGTCGAAATCGGCGGCCAGGTGGGCGTCGAGCGCGGTGATTAGCTCGGCCTCCATTTCGGAAAGCCGGTCGAATGAGCGGCGGGAAAGCGCGGGGTTGGCGCGCAGCAGTTCCATTCGGTCTCCCAGCGTCTCTTCCGAGATGATCGAGCCGGAAAGCAGCAGCCAAATCAACTCGACAACCACGTCTATCGCCGACCCTCCCGTCCGTTCCGAAGAGCCGAAGTCGGCCAGTATTTCGGCGGTGGCGGTGCTGGAGATGCCCAGGATGGCGTCTTCTTTCGTCTCGAAATAGTTGAAGAAGGTGCGCGGCGAGACGTCGGCCCGGACGGCGACGTC
>JAISTI010000014.1 GCA_031272685.1 Propionibacteriaceae bacterium
CGCGGTAGGCGTTGTTGACTTCGTAGCGGTGGCGGTGCCGCTCGGCGATGTGGGTGGTGCCGTAGGCGTGCGCGACGATGGAGCCGGATTTCAAGGTGGCCGGGTAGGATCCCAGCCGCATGGTGGCCCCCATGTCGCCTTCGCCGGCGACGATTTCGACCTGCTCGGCCATGGTGGCGATGACCGGCGCGTCGGTGTCCGGCTCGAACTCGGTGGAGGCGGCGTGCTCCAAGCCCACCAGGTTGCGGGCGGCCTCGATCACCATGCACTGCAGGCCCAGACACAGGCCGAGGGCCGGAAGCTGGTTTTCGCGGGCGAAGCGCAGCGCCCCGAGCTTGCCCTCCACGCCGCGGATGCCGAAACCGCCGGGCACCACGATGGCGTCCAGCTCGCCGAGCTGCTCCTGGGCGCCGGCCGGAGTCTCGCAGAGATCGGAGGCCACCCATTTCACGTTGACGCGCGCCCAGTTGGCGAAGCCGCCGGCCCGCAGCGCCTCCGTCACCGAAAGGTAGGCGTCCGGCAGGTCGATGTACTTGCCCACCAGGCCGACCGTCACTTCCTCTTTCGGATTGTGCACGCGGTTCAGCAGGTCGTTCCAGCGCTGCCAATCGACGTCGCGGAAGCTCAGCCCGAGCTTGCGCACCGCGTAGGCGTCCAACCCCTCGGCGTGCAGCACCTTCGGAATCTCGTAGATGGACGGGGCGTCCGGGCAGGAAATCACCGCGTCTTCGTCGACGTCGCACATCAGCGCGATCTTCTTCTTGACGGGTTCGGGGATGTCCATGGAGGCCCGGCAGACGATGGCGTCGGGGTGGATGCCGACCTCGCGCAGCGCCGCCACCGAATGCTGGGTGGGTTTGGTCTTCAGCTCGGCGCTCGGCCCGATGAACGGCACCAGCGAAACGTGGACGAACAGGGTGTTTTCGCGGCCGACATCGCGGCGCACCTGGCGGGCAGCCTCCAGGAATGGCAGGCTCTCGATGTCGCCGACCGTCCCGCCGATCTCGTGGATGCAGACGTCGACATCCAACTCGCCCATTTTGAGCATCTCGGCTTTGATCTCGTTGGTGATGTGCGGGATGACCTGCACGGTGTCGCCCAGGAAATGGCCTTTGCGCTCTTTGGCGATCACCTGGGAGTAGATCTTGCCGGTGGTGATGTTGGCGTCTTTGGTGAGGTTGACGTCGAGGAAGCGCTCGTAGTGGCCGATGTCGAGGTCGGTCTCGGCGCCGTCGTCCGTCACGAACACCTCGCCATGCTGGAAGGGGTTCATGGTGCCGGGATCGACGTTCAGGTACGGATCAACCTTCTGCATGTTCACGCGCAATCCGCGCGCCACTAGGAGGGATCCGAGGGATGATGCGGTGAGGCCTTTTCCGAGGGAGGAGACGACGCCGCCAGTTACGAAGATGTGCTTGGTTTCATTCCCCACGGGTCTCCAACGTACCATGCCCGCCCGAGGGCGGCGCAAGCGCGGCGCGCGGAGAAGATGGCGCAATTCGTTTGCGCGGCCGCGGATTCAGGGTAGGGTCGGAATCCAAGGAGGCGTGATGGACAGCTATTTCGACGAATTCGACCTCGACCGCAGCATCGCGGAAGCCTGGGCGGCGTTCACCGGAAGGCTGGGCGAGGTCGTCTCCATGATGGAGCCGGGCGCGCGCCTGACCATCAACACCCGCGAGTCCGAGCTGCCCGCCGAGCAGCCGTTCATCTCCTTCGACTGCGACGACGAGTACAACATCCGCTCCGAAGTTTCCGGGAACGCCTATCTCAGCCTGGATTTCCTGCTCACCGACGCGCAGCTGGCCAAGCTCGCCGAGCTGGGCTGGCATGAGCCCGAAGACGGGCCGAACTGGTGGCGCACCGCCGAGCAGGACGCCTACCAGCTGGTCGCCGAAGAGGCGGTCGCGGTGCTGATCGAGGTGTTCGACATCGAGCACCCGGTCTTCCTCGCCCCCGACCAGCTTTCCGAAATCCTGAACCCGCCGGCCAGCGCCATCCCGATGGCGGAGGCGTTCCCCTCCGGAGACCTCACCGCCGTCGTGCCCACCTCCGCCGACCATCTGCGCCAGCTCATCTCGCTGGTGCTGAACGACGAGCTGGGGCAGATGCCGATACTCACCGATGAAGGCGAGTTCGCCATCCGCGCCGGCACCGCCATGGTGTTCATCCGGGTAACGGAAGACACCCGCGAGGCGATCATCTTCTCGCCCATCGTGCACGACATCGAGGGCCGCACCCGGGCCGCCGAGCTGCTCGCCGACCTCAACGCCCACGGCCGGATGGTCAAATTCATGCTCATCGGCGACAAGGTGCTGCTCTCGCTCTCGCTGCTGACCTACCCGTTCGTGCCCGCCCATCTGAAGCAGGTGCTGGCCATGGTGGCCGAGCTGGCCGACGAGATGGACGAGCGGCTGGCGGCCGCGCTGCGCGGGGAGACCTTCTTCGGCCCGGACGACAGCCCGCCGCCCGAAGTGGATGCATAATAATCCGCGAGTGCCCTAGCCCGAGCCCGGATAACCAGATAGGCTCTATCCCCGAGAGGAGTTATGCCCAGGTATTACGACGGCCCGCCCAGAGTGTTGGTCGGCTACGACGGTTCGCAAGACTCCTATGCCGCTTTGCGGCTGGGCGCCATGGAGGCGCTCACCCGCGATGCCGACCTGATCCTCGTGAACGCCGTCGACGACATCGTCCTGGGCAGCGCCTGGGGAGTGGTGGCCGATCCCGAGCAGGTGAAGGCCGCCGCCCAAGACGCACTGCGCGACGGCATCGCCAAAGCGCTTGCCGAAGGCCTGCCGCTGGAGCGGATTCGCACCGACGTCATCGTCGGCAAGCCCGCCGCGCAGCTCGCCAAGCTCTCCGAAAAGGTGAACTTGGTGGTGGTGGGCCGCAAAGCCATCGAAAGCCTGCGGCCCTACACCGGCTCCACCACCCTCGGCCTGGCCGGCACTACCCGCTGCCCCATGATCGTCACCTCGTCCTCGCATCCACTGCCCAAAGACGGCTGGGACCAAGTTGTGGTGGGGGTGGACGTCAGCCGCAACCGCGGCCGGGTGGCGCTGAACTGGGGCTACGACCTCGCCGACGCCTCCGAAGGCGCGCTCACCGCGCTCGGTATCGTGAAGGAGGCCGGCGGCCGCTGGTTCTCCGGCCAAGAACTCACCCCCAGCCAAATCGACAAGGCCGTGGCCGGCACCCGCGAGAAAATCGCCGCCCTCGTCGAGCCCTACGAAGACGCCAACCCCGATGTCGAGACCAGCATCGAGGTGCGCTACGGCGATCCGCTCAAAGAGCTGGTCGAAGCGTCCAAGACGGCTGACATCCTGCTGCTGGAAGTGCAGTCGGCTTTCCCGGCCTACGCCATCGGCGCCGTCGCCCGCGGCCTGATGACATATTCCAACTGCCCGGTGGGGCTGGTCCGCTCCCGCGAGCAATATGCCGGCTGAGGCGCTGGCCTTCGACCCGGCGCTGCCCATTTCGCGCTATGTGGGCGAATTGCGCGCCGCCATTGAGCGGCATCCGGTGGTGGTGGTAGCCGGCGAGACCGGCTCGGGCAAGACCACCCAACTGCCGAAGATCTGCCTGCTGGCCGGGCGCAAGCGCATCGGCCACACCCAGCCGCGCCGGATCGCCGCCCGCACCGTCGCCGAGCGCATCGCCGCCGAACTGGGCGAACCCATCGGCCAGAGCGTCGGCTACCAGGTGCGGTTCACCAAGCAGGCGTCGGCCGACACCCGGATCAAGGTGATGACAGACGGCATCCTGCTCGCCGAAATCTCCCAAGACCGGATGCTGCGCCGCTACGACACCATCATCATCGACGA
>JAISTI010000015.1 GCA_031272685.1 Propionibacteriaceae bacterium
AAGGCCCAATTCGCCCAGCTCACCGTGCAGCGCGAGCAGGCCAAGGCCGCCAAAGAGGAAATAATCGCGCAGGCCCAAGAGCTGGCCGATTCCACCGAGTGGGGCCGCACCGCCGGCGCGTTCCGCGACCTCATGGCGCGCTGGAAGGCCGCCGGCTCGGCCGGGCGCGACGAAGACGACCGGCTCTGGGAGGTCTTCCACGGGCTGCAAGACACCTTCTTCCAAGCCCGGCAGGCGGCGCAGAGCGCCCAAGATTCCGAATTCGGCGCGAACCTGAGCGCCAAGCTGGCGCTGCTGGACGAGGCCGAGGCCGCCATCCTGCCCGTCAGCGACATCAACGAGGCCAAGAACGCCTTCCGCTCCTTCCTGGAGTCCTACAACGCCATCGGCCGGGTTCCGCGCGAGCAGATGCGCTCCCTCGACGCCCGCGTCCGCACCCTCGAAAACGCGGTGCGCAACGCCGAGGAAGACGAATGGCGCCGCACCGACCCGACGGCCCGCGCCCGCGCCGAAGAGACGGTCTCCATGCTCACCGCCGAAATTGAAAAGCTCACCGCGAAAATCGCCAAAGCCGAGGCCAAGGGCGACCAAGCGGCCGCTGACAAGGCCAAAGAGTCGGTCAAGACTTACGAGAGCTGGCTGAAGCAGGCCCAGGAAACCCTCGACGAGTTCACCTCCTGACGTGTACCTGGCAAGTTTCGCAAGCGGGGTGTTCCAGGCGAACTGCTATATCTGCGCCCCGGACGGCAAAACCGCGTATCTCATCGACGTCGGCATGGACGCCGCCGACACCGCCCGGCAGGCGGTCGCGGACGCCGGGCTGGAAGTGGCGGCCGTCATCGCCACCCACGGGCACATCGACCACACCGCCGAAGCCGCCGAACTCGCCGACGAATACGCCGTGCCGCTGTGGATCCATTCCGCCGACCGGATGATGCTCTCGGATCCCGGTTCTTGGCTGAACCCCTTGGCGGCTGCCCAAACCGTGCCGATGCTGAAACGCCCCATGGTGGAGCCGGAACGGCTGTTGTTTTACGACCAAGACGCGGAGCTGGCCAAGGGCCTGCCGTTCGCCTGGACGCACGCGCCGGGGCACTCGCCCGGATCGGTGCTGCTGGCGATGCCGTATGGCGGGGAGGGTTTCAGCCACATCGTCTTCACCGGAGACGTGGTGTTCGCCGGGTCAGTGGGCCGCACCGACATCCCCGGCGGCGACAAAGACGTGATGCGGGCCACGCTGGACGGCCCGGTGCGCGAACTGCCGGCGGAGTCGGTTCTGCTGCCCGGCCACGGCCCGCAGACCACGCTGGCCCGCGAGCTAGCGGCCAACCCGTACCTTCGGCGCTAGACTGTCCCAGTTATGAAAAAGATGTCGGGATTCCCGGAATTCCTGCCCGAGGGGCGCATGGTGGAGCAGGCGGTGCTCGCCGAGCTGCAGCGCACCTTCGAGCTGCACGGCTTCGCTTCCATCGAGACCCGCGCCCTGGAGCCGATGGCCTCGCTGGCGCGCAAAGGCGACATCGGCAAAGAGGTTTACGTCGTCCGGCGGCTGCACGCCCCCGAAGGCGCCCCGGCCGAGCTGGGGCTGCATTTCGACCTCACCGTGCCTTTCGCCCGGTATGTGGTTGAAAACGCCGGGCACTTGGAGTTCCCGTTCCGCCGCTATCAAATCCAGAAGGCCTGGCGTGGCGAGCGGCCCCAAGACGGCCGCTACCGCGAGTTCCTGCAGGCCGACGTCGACATCGTCGGGCAGGGGGAGCTGGCGCTGCACCACGACATCGAGCTGCCGCTGGTGGCCCTGGAAGCTCTGGCCCGGCTGGAAGAGTTCGGCGTCCCGCCGGCGGTGATGCGCCTGAACAACCGCAAGCTCTCCGAGGGCTTCTACCGCGGCTTGGGCGTGTCCGACCCGCTGGCGGTGCTGCAGCGGGTGGACAAGCTGGACAAATTCGGCCCGGACGCCGTCGCGGCGGCTTTGCGCGAAGATCTCGGGATGAGCCCCGCGGCCGCCGCCGCCTGCCTGTCGCTGGCCGAGATCAAGGCGCCCGACGGTTCTTTCGCCGACCGGGTGCGCAAGCTGGGAGTCGGCGGCGAGCTATTGGAATCCGGTTTGGACGAGCTGGGGCAGGTGATGGAATCGCTGGCCGCCTACGCGCCCGGCCAAGCCGTCGCCGACCTGTCCGTCGCCCGCGGCCTCGACTACTACACCGGCACCGTCTACGAGACGGCCCTGCGCGGCATGGAAGCGCTGGGATCGGTCTCCTCGGGCGGGCGCTACGACTCGCTCGCGGCCGACGGCAAGCACACCTACCCCGGCGTCGGGCTTTCCATCGGCGTCAGCCGCATTCTGGTGCCCTTGATCGGCAAGGGGGCGCTCACCGCCTCGCGCAAAGTGCCGTCCTGTGTGCTGGTGGCGGTGGATTCCGAAGCCTCCCGCGCCGAGTCGATGGCCATTGCCGCGAAGCTGCGCGCCCGGGGCATCCCCGCCGAAGTCTCCCCGTCCGCCGACAAATACGGCAAGCAGATCCGCTACGCCGACCGCCGCGGCATCCCGTTCGTGTGGTTCGGCGCCGAGGTGAAAGACATCCGCAGCGGGGAGCAAATTGCCGCCGATCCAGACATATGGGACCCGCCCAGCCAAGACCTGCGAGCGATTGTGAGGACAGATGCTTAGAGACCAATACGCCGGAGAGCTATCCACCGCCGACGTCGGCCGGGAGGTCACCCTGGCCGGCTGGGTGGCCAAACGCCGCGACCTCGGCGGGGTGGCCTTCATCGACTTGCGCGACGCCTCCGGGGTGGTGCAGGTGGTCATCCGCGACGAGCAGCTGGAAGCCTCCGGGGCGCACCATCTGCGCAACGAATACTGCATCCAGGTGCGCGGCGAAGTCGAGCTTCGCGATGCCGACACCGTCAACCCGAATATCCCCACCGGCAAGGTCGAGGTGGCCATCCGCGAGCTGGTGGTGCTGAACCCGGCCGCGCCGCTGCCCTTCCAGATCGACGAGCGGGTGAGCGTGGGGGAGGAAGCCCGGCTGAAATACCGCTATCTGGATTTGCGCCGCCCGGCCCAGGCGGCCGCGATCCGGCTGCGCGCGAAAGTGAACCAGGCCGCCCGCAAGGTGCTGGACGAGCAGGGTTTCGTGGAAATCGAGACGCCCACCATGACCCGCTCCACCCCCGAAGGGGCGCGGGATTTCGTGGTGCCCGCCCGGCTCGCCCCCGGCTCCTGGTACGCGCTGCCGCAGAGCCCACAGCTGTTCAAGCAACTGCTGATGGTGGCCGGCATGGAACGCTATTACCAGATCGCCCGCTGCTACCGCGACGAAGACTTCCGCGCCGACCGCCAGCCGGAGTTCACCCAGCTCGATATCGAGATGTCCTTCGTCGGCCAGGACGATGTGATCGCGTTGGCGGAAGACGTCCTCAAAGCTGTCTGGAATGTGGGAAATGTGGAGCTTTCCACTCCCTTCCCGCGCATGTCCTGGAAGGAGGCCATGGACAAGTACGGCTCGGACAAGCCGGATTTGCGCTACGGCCTGCCGCTGGTGGAAGTCACCGATTTCTTCAAAGACACCCCCTTCCGGGTGTTCCAGGCCCCCTATGTCGGCGCGATCGTGATGCCCGGCGGGGCCGCCCAGCCCCGCCGCACCTTCGACGCCTGGCAGGAATGGGCCAAGCAGCGGGGCGCGAAAGGCCTGGCGTATGTGATCGTGGAGGAGTCCGGCGAGCTGGCCGGGCCGGTCGCCAAGAACATCTCCGACGCCGAACGCGACGGTTTGGCCGCCTTTGTGGGCGCCGCGCCGGGGGATTGCATCTTCTTCGCCGCCGGCCCGCGCAAAACCTCGCAGCAGTTGCTGGGGGCCGCCCGCGCGGAAATCGCGCACCGGCTGGATATGGTGGACGAAGACGCCTGGAGCTTCCTTTGGGTGGTGGACGCGCCGCTGTTCGAGCCCGCCGCCGACGCCGCCGCCGCCGGCGATGTCGCGGTGGGGGAGGGCGCCTGGACGGCGCTGCACCACGCCTTCACCTCGCCCAAGCCCGAGAGCCTGGACACCTTCGACACCGACCCCGGCTCGGCGCTGGCCTACGCATACGACATCGTCTGCAACGGCAACGAGATCGGCGGGGGCTCCATCCGTATCCACCGCCGCGACGTGCAGGAGCGGGTCTTCAAGGTGATGGGCTTGCGCCCCGAAGAGGCCCAGGAGAAGTTCGGCTTCCTGCTCGACGCTTTCAGCTTCGGCGCGCCGCCGCACGGCGGCATCGCCTTCGGCTGGGACCGCATCTGCGCGCTGCTGTGCAAGACCGAGTCGATCCGCGACGTCATCGCCTTCCCCAAGACCGGCGGCGGCTACGACCCGCTCACCGGCGCGCCCGCGCCCATCAGCGCCAAGCAGCGCCGCGAGACTGGGGTGGATTTCAAGCCCGCCCCGAAGCCGGCTGGCTCATAGCTTTTAGCCTTGTGAAAAGCGAAATCCCCAGCCGCCAGGCTGGGGATTTCGCTTTGGTCTCGCGGGTCTACACAATCGCGACCGGGCCGTTGAGCAGGCAGTAGGTGAACTTCACCGCCTGGTCGGTGGCCAGAATCGGCACGACCAGCGAGCCGTTCCCATCGAGGTTGCTCGCGGTGTACGAGGAGTAGTAGCTGGTGGAGCCGTCCCCGTGCAGCACGGTGGCGGTGCAATCCCTTTTGCGCACGGTGCTCAATTCGGCGGTGCTCGAGCTCTTGTATTCGAACCTGTTGGGCAGGATCATGGAGCCCGCCTGGCCGCCGGTGTAGACGGTGTTGTCGAGCCAGGAGATGCTGAAGGACTTCAGCGCCGTGGTGCCGGTGGCCGCGCTGGCCACCGGGGTGAACGACACTGTGTATTTGTGCGTCTCGCCGGCGGCGGCGTCCGGGTTGCCGGTCTTGATGGCGTACTGGTTGTGCCAGTAGATGGTGCGGGTGGCGGTGAACTTCTTGCTCGACGAGTTCGAGAACGAGCCGATGAAGTTGTCGCCGGAGAAGACGTCGGAGCGGTAGGAGCCGTCCCAGAAGTCGATGTATCCGGAGGTGAACTTGCCCGAATACGAGGCGGTGACGGTAACGGCCACGTAGTTGCCGACATAGCCGGTGTAGTTGGCCGCGCCGGTCTTGATGGCCAGCGAGTAGATGTTCAGCGTGGTGGAGGCGTTCTTCTTCTTGGCCTTGGACGAGCCGGCGTATTTCACCGTGATCTTCTTGGCGCCGATCTTGTCGTAGACGCTCTTGGGCAGCGCGTAGGTGGCCTTGCCCTTCTTGAGTGTGACGGCCTTGAGCTTCTTGGTGCCGTTGTAGAACGTGACCTTGCCGGTGGCGGCCTTCCCGCCGGCCTTGACGGTGGCGGTGACCTTGACCTTGGTGCCCTTGTTCGCCTTCCATTGCTTGGTGGCGGAATCGAGGGCGGCCCCGGACATGGTGATGGTGACCGTCGAAGCCTTGGCCGCGGCGGGCTTGGCCTCGGGGGCGGCCTGCGTGTGCGTGGCGGCCACCGCGCCCAGCGAGAGCGCCAGCGCGGCGGCGGAGATGATTGAGATTCCCGTGCGGGAGAGAGTTGATGACACAGTCCCTTCCTTTCCCCGGGGTCGCAGGCCGTTCAGCGGACGCTGTGTGCACAATGGCTGTTCCCCCGTATGCGTCAGGGAAAATCTATCAAG
>JAISTI010000100.1 GCA_031272685.1 Propionibacteriaceae bacterium
CCGTCCGGGGTGTAGCAGGTCATCACCTGCGGGCGGAAATCGCGGATCACCTTCACCAGCCGGTAGGCCGCCTGCTCTACGGGGGTGGCGGCGAAGCTGCCGGGCGGCGGCGCGTAGTCTTCGCTGTCTGGGAAGCCGGAGTCGGGGTAGCCCAGCCACACCTGCTCGATTCCCAAGATGCGCGCCGCCTGCGCCATCTCCTCGCGCCGCAGCTCGGGCAGCCTTTCCCGGTTTTCCGCGGTGTCCAGCGCCTTGTTCAGGATGTCGCCGGCGGCCCCGTCGGTGCAAGTGGCGACCATGACCCGCACGCCCTGCGCCACGTAATAGGCGGTAGTCGCCGAGCCCTTGCTCGACTCGTCGTCAGGGTGGGCGTGCACCGCCAGCATTCGCAAACTCACCCTCGCAATCCTAGCGACCCGGTGCCGTGGCGAAGGCCACGGCTGGCAGGCCGTTCCAACAGGCACCGTTTGCATTTTCCTGCCGGTTCCTGTATAAATGGTGCCTGTAAGAAAGTCATAGAAGCCGGCCACTGGGGCCGGCGCCAAAGCTTAGGAGGTTGTCATGAACGACAATTACGATTTGACTGAAAAACTTATGCACCTGCAGTGGCTGCTGCACAAGCGCCATCTGCAAGACCGGATGGCGCGCGGCCCGATGGGCGACAGCTCCCGCGGCCAAGGGCGCATCCTCACGATGCTGAAGCTCAAAGACGGCATCCCCACCAAAGACCTGGCCTACCTGCTGGGCATCCGCATCTCCTCGCTGAACGAATCGCTCGCGAAGCTTGAGAAGAGCGGCTACATCACCCGCGATCCCGACGAGTCCGACCGCCGGGTCATCCTGATCAGCCTCACCGAACAGGGCCGCAACGCCGAAATCCCCGAAGACGGCGACGACATCTTCGCCACCCTCAGCGCCGAAGACCGCGAGAAGTTCTCCGAATTGCTCGACCAAGTCATCGCGCAGGCTGAAACCAAAGTGGAAGCGGAGTTTGCGGAGCGCCGCGAGCGTATGAGCGCTTTCATCGAAGCCGAGCGCGAGAACATGGGCGAAGAATGGTACGAGCGCATGACCCACAAGCTGGGCCGCATGGACCGCAAGCTGCGCCATCGCCCGCATCGCGGCCGCGCCGGTCTTGATGGCGGCGGTTTCGCTGGCGGCGGCTTCGAGCGCCGTTTCCGGTGAAAGCCCGCTACGAGAAGGTATAGGCTGGTCGCCCACCCATGCTAAGACTGCTCACCAAGTATTTCCGCCCCTACACCGGCCTGCTCGTCGGTGTGGTGGTCTTGCAGTTGCTGCAGTCGCTGGCCTCGCTCTACCTGCCCACGCTAAACGCCACCATCATCGACGCCGGCGTCGCCAAGGGCGACTACAACGTCATCTGGAGCTACGGCTTCGCGATGCTGGGGGTGGCGCTGGTGCAGGTGGGCGGCCAGATTGGCGCGTCGTGGTGCGGCGCCCGGGCGGCGATGAGCTTCGGGCGGGACGTGCGCGCCGCCGTCTTCGACAAATCCCTCACCTTCTCCTCCCGCGAGGTGGCCAAGTTCGGGGCGCCGAGCCTGATCACCCGTAACACCAACGACGTCCAGCAGGTGCAGCAGGTGTGCTTGATGACGGCCATGCTCATCGTCGCCGCCCCGCTCACCATGATCGGCGGCGTCTACATGGCGCTGCGCCAAGACGTCGGGCTGAGCTGGCTGATCCTGGTGGCGGTGGTGCTGCTCGGCATCATCATCGGCGTGATAGTGGCGCAGATGACACCGCTGTTCAAGTTGATGCAGGCCCGCGTGGACGCCATCAACCGGGTGCTGCGCGAGCAGATTTCCGGCTTGCGCGTCATCCGCGCCTTCGTGCGCGAGCCCACCGAGGGCGAGCGCTTCAACAAGGCGAACCACGAGCTGGCCGACACCGCCATCGCCGTCGGCGTCCGCATGATGACGATGTTTCCGGCGGTTTTCCTGGTTGTGAACGGCTCGTCGGTGGCGCTGATGTGGTTCGGCGCCATCCGGGTGGAAGCCGGGGATCTGCAAGTTGGCCAGCTCACCGCCTACATCGCCTACCTGATGCAAATCTTGATGAGCGTGATGATGGGCACGATGATGCTGATGATCGGCCCGCGCGCGCTGGTCTCCGCCGGGCGCATCCAGGAAGTGCTGGATCAGCCGGTGTCGGTGTTGCCGGCGGAAAACCCGGTGCCACTGCCGCCTGCCAGCGCGAACGTGCCCGCCGTCGAGTTCAAAGACGTAGCCTTCCGCTACCCCGGCGCCGAGCAGCCGGTGGTGCACGAGCTGGCCTTCCAGGCCCGGCTTGGGCAGACCACCGGCATTATCGGCTCCACCGGCTCGGGCAAAACCACCTTGGTGAACCTCATCCCGCGGCTGTTCGACGCCACCGGTGGCACGGTCGCGGTCGACGGGGTTGACGTGCGCGACGTCGAGCTGACCGAGCTGTGGAGCCGCATCGGGTTCGTGCCGCAAAAACCCTTCCTGTTCTCCGGCACCGTCCGCACCAATCTCCAGCTCGGCAAGCCGGACGCCACCG
>JAISTI010000148.1 GCA_031272685.1 Propionibacteriaceae bacterium
CAAACTGCCCTACTACAACTTCGTGTCCACGGGCATCTACAACTCCAACGCCTCCCGCGCCCGCGACAAGACGGACACCTTCACCCACGAGCTGCCGCTCTACCTGAAGGCGCTGGAAGCCATCGCCGGGCCGTACCCCGGCGAGGCGGTCGGCTTCGTCTTCGACAACCTCGGCGACGGCCACGGCGGCTCGGCCACCTTCGGCGCGGTCGAGACGAAAGACCGGCCGTATTTCACCTCGGCAGGCATCACCAGCGAGCGCACCTTCGTGCACGAGTTCGCCCACCAGTGGTACGGCAACGCCGTGCGCATCGCCGACTGGGAGAGCCTGTGGCTCAACGAGGGCTTCGCCAACTACGTCACCGACCTCTACTACGAGCAGCAGCCGGGCAGCGCCTTCAGCGCGCAAGCCAAATGGCAGGCCGTCTACAGCTCGACCGCCGCCAGCTCCGCCTGGTGGCAATACGCCCCGGCCAAGGTGGCGAAGGAGTCCGACCTTTTCGGCGGCGCTTCGGCAGCCTATAACCGCGGCGCGCTCGCCCTGGCGGCGCTGCGGGTGCTCGTGGGCGAAACCGACTTCGCCGCCATCTTGAAACACTGGCCGCAGCAGTTCAAGGGCCAGGCCGCCACCACCGCCGACTTCATCTCCTTCGCCGGCAAGCTCGCGAACGTGGATTTGAGCGCCTGGGCCGACGCTTGGCTGTTCGGCCAGACCAAGCCCGCCGCCTTCCCCACCGCCGCGCTGGCGGAACTGGGCGACGGCGGATCGTCCGACCAGGCCACTGCGCCGATCTCGTTGGGCAAGGCCACCATCGCCAAGATTGCCAACCGCGCCTACACCGGCAAGGCCATCAAGCCGACGGTGACGGTCAAGCTGGCCGGAAAGAAGCTGAAATCCGGCACCGACTACACCGTGGCCTATTCGGCCAACAAGGCCATCGGCAAGGCCGCCGTCACTGTCACCGGCAAAGGCGGGTACACCGGCAAGGTGAAAGCCACCTTCAAGATCGTGCCCAAGAAGGTGACCTTGAAATCGCTGAAGGCCGGCAAGAAGAAGCTGGTGGTGAAATGGGCGAAGCTCTCCGGCACCACGAAATACCAGGTGCGATACAAGCTGACCACCGCCAAGAAGTGGAAGATCGCCACCGTCTCGGCCAAGACCCTTTCCAAGACGGTCTCCAAGCTGAAGAAGGGCAAGAAATACCAGGTGCAGGTACGCGCCTACAAGACCGTCGCCAAGGTGAAATACGTGGGCGCTTGGTCGAAGGCCAAGACCGGAAAGGCCAAGTGAACATGAACGCGAAGCCGTTTGCCGCCGCTGTCCTCGCCGCCGTGTTGGCGCTGGGCCCCCTCGGCGCCGGGCTGCCGCAAGCCCATGCGGAAACGGCAGCACCTTGGGCCAAGGCAGCCGCGACCGGCGATTACCTCGCCGACAGCTACGCCGGCCTGAGCGCCGGGCACGTTTTCGAGAACGTGACCACCGACCGGCTGCTGGACGTGCTCTCCACCGACGGCAACTGGTTCGTGGCGCTGGCCGGGCCGTCCCACCCCGCCAGCCAGGCGCTGCTGCCGGTGGTGAACGCCGCCGCGCGGGCCGCTGGAATCACGAAGATCTACCATTTCGACCCGTATCTCGACGGCTACCAGCTCGACACCACGCTGGCGAACGGCATCCCGGATGTCACCGGCGGCGCCTCGGTGAATTTCGCCGATTCCAACCCGAACGGCCTGGCCCGCATCTCCGACGTGTGGAAGCTAATCACCGGCCTGCTGCCCGCCTCGGCTGTCGCGCCGGGCGGCCCGCTGGCCGGATACGCCGGCGACACCGCGCTGCTGCTGCAAGTGTCGATAAGCAACCGACAGGACGTGGAATCCGGGAAGACGGTGGTCAAGCTGGCTGAGGTCACCGCCGCCCAGGCTGCCGCTTTCGCCGCCGACGCCGGCGGGGCGCGCACCACGGCTGCCGCCGCGCTGGCAAGCGCTTTCGCCGGCCAGCGCGCGTCGGCGCGCTCCGACTACCAGTTTTTCAAGCGGCTCTACAACGCCTCCGCGACCCGCAAAGAAACGCTGACCGCCGCCAGTGTGAATTCCGTGGGCGCGCCGGTACAGATTTTCAAGGATTCCGACTGGCCCGGCGAGGCCGGCTTCCCGCTGAAGGCCATCAGCGTGGTGGAGCTTTTCAACCTGCTCAACACCCCCGGCGAGTTTCCCATCCTCTTCGCCGGGCAGGGCTGCCCCAACACCCAGGCCGTCATCGGCCAAATCGCCTTGCGGGCCAAACAGCTCGGCGTGCCCACGGTGTACGTGGTGGATTTCTCGCTGGACTCCAACGTCAAATTCGGCACCGCCGCGCAAATCGACACCGCCCTGGCTTTCAGCGCGACCGCCGGGCTGTGGGTGCGCGCGGCGGCCGCTCCCCCGGAGGGCGCCACCGACCCCGGCTACCGCTACGGCTATTCGTACCTGTACGGGAAAATCGCCGAATACTTCGGGTCGAACTGGGTGACGGAAAACAGCTCCAAACAGGACGGCTCGGTCTCCTACTACCCGAATGCGGTGCTCGGCGAAACCCCCACCAAGGCGGCTTGGGACGGCGACTTCACCGCCGCCGACAAGCCGTCCGCCCAGCGCATGCAGGTGCCCACCCTGCTGCGTTACAACAAGGCAGCAGCAAACCCGGTGGTGGCCACCTGGCTGCACCGGGAGCGCGAGGACAATAACCCGGCCGGATCAGTCTCCTACCGCGAATATATGCTGCAGCTCTCCTGGGTGCTGCCGACCGCCGCCGCGAAAGCGTCCACCGCCCGCGCGCAAGACGGCTTGACCGTCACCGAATACGCCGCCGAAGCGCTGGCCGCGTTGGACGGGGTATTGAAGGCGAACACCACCGTCACCCACGCTTTCACCGCCACCCCCACCCCGGCTATCACCGGCACGGCCAAGCAGGGCCAGGTGCTGGAGGCGGTCTTGGGCGCGTGGAGCCACGACCCGGTCATCAAATACCAGTGGCTGCGGGCCGGCAAAGCCATCAAAGGCGCCACCCACAGCTTCTATGTGCCGGTGGCGGCCGACGTCGGCAAGAAGATCTCGGTGCGGGTGACGGCCTCGCTGCCCGGATACACGACGGTCGCCAAGACGTCGAAAGCGACCGCCGCCGTCGCGTCCAAGGCGCCGCTGAAGAAATTCAAGCTGGCCGCGCCG
>JAISTI010000038.1 GCA_031272685.1 Propionibacteriaceae bacterium
CCACCGCGCGGTCCTCGCCGCCGTCCACAAACAGCACGGCTTTGGCGCAGCCGGCCTGGCGCAGGTGCCGCAGCCCAGCCTGCAGCAGCGCCTTGCCGTAGCCCCGGCCTTGGGCGCGCGGCGCGACGCCCAGCACATAGACCTCGCCGGCCTCGTCGTCTTGGCGTTTGGTCCAGTGGAAACCCGCCAGCCCTTCGGAGTCGAAGCCGAGCAGCAGCCCTTCCGGGTCGAACCAGGATTCCGCCATCCGGGCGTGGAATCCGATGCTGTCCAACTGGCCCTGTTCGGGGTGGGTGGCGAATGCGGCGGCGTTCAGCGCCAGGAAATCCGCCTCGTCTTCGGGATGGAAACCCCTGATCGACAAGGCAGAATCACCGGCCGCGGTAGGCAGGCCGTCCAGCGGGCGCTCCATGATGAGCAGTTCGCGTGCCGGCGCCATTCCCATCCGGGCGGCGAAACCCTGCGCGGCGGGGGTGTTGCCGAAAGCCCAGGTGTCGGGCAGGCGGGCGTGGGTGAGCACCCGGGTGCCGATGCCCTGGCGGCGGTAGGCCGGGTCGACGAGGAGTTGCGCGGTGCCGAAGCGCGGCTGGAATTGCAGATAGCCGACCAGCAGGTCGTGGTCGCAGTAGCTCAGGTGGTGTGGGTCATCTGGTTGCTCCCCGTCTTGACCAAGTGCCAGCAGCGCCTCTTCGTTCAAGGGGTAAACGCCGTCCACTCCGGCGATCCGGGCGGCGAGGTCTTCGACGTCAGCGCGCATTTTTCCGGCGGGGCTGCTCGTCGTCGGATTCGCGTCCGGCCCGCTTGGCGGGCTCGGGGGAGAAGCGGTACCCGACGTTGCGCACCGTGCCGATGAGGGCCTCGTGTTCGGGCCCGAGCTTTGCCCGCAGCCGGCGGATGTGGACGTCTACGGTACGGGTGCCGCCGTAGTAGTCGTAGCCCCACACGTCGGTGAGCAGGTGTTCGCGGCTGAAAACCCGGCCAGGGTGCTGGGCCAGGTATTTCAGCAATTCAAATTCGGTGTACGTCAGGTCGAGCGGCTCGCCGTCGATGCTGGCGGTGTACGCCTGGTCGTCTATCACCACCCCGCCGGCGGAAATCAGCCCGTCGCTTTCGGCGTCGGCGAGCAGCAGCTTGATGCGGGCGTCGAACTCGGCGGGCGTGGCCGTCTCCACCACGATGTCGGAAAGCCCCCACTCGGGGCTGATGGTGGCCAGGCCGCTCTCGGAGAGCACCAGCAGCAGCGGTATGGTGGAGCCGGACGAGACGAAGAGGCGGGCCATCATGCGGGCGGAGGCGAGGTCGGCGCGGCCGTCCAGCACCACCAGATCGGCGCGGGCGGACTCGGTGAGGGCCAGGGTGTCGGCCCCGATGGTCTGGATTTCGTAGGGCAGCAAACCCAGCGCTGGGAGCGATTGCTCCGCAGACGGTTTCGCGGCAAGCTCGTTGCTCACCACAAGAAGCTGGGCCATTCAGCACCTCACCGGATTGGCGCCCCAGGCGGACTTGCCTGGCGATTACCCGCTGAGAATACCAAAACCGCCTGGCTTGCGGAAAAGAGTTTCAGTGGGGGAACGTTTTACACGGCTGTAGGAAATGGCCACTACTATTGGGCTGCCCAACGGGGACGGGCATGCAGCAGTCCCCCAAGGAAAAGGAATATTAGATGAAGAAAATCGCCAGTATCGTCGCCGCCGCGGCGGCCGCAGCCCTGATGTTCAGCGGGTGCGCCAGCGAGCAGCCGGCTGAGCCCACCGAGAGCCCGACGGCTCCGGAAACCACCGCGGCCGAAGAGCCCACCGCGGAAGCGCAGACTTTCAAGATCGCCATCACCAAGTTCTTGGCCCATCCCTCCCTGGATTTGATCGCCGACGGCTTCAAAGACGCCCTGACCGACGCCGGCGTCACCGCCGAATATGTGGAAGACGACGCGCAGGCGGAGGTCGCCAACACCACCACCATCGCCGGCAAGTATGCGGCCGATCCGAGCATCAACCTGATTCTCGGCATCGCCACCCCGTCGGCGCAGGCGCTGGTCACCTCCATCAAAGACCGCCCGATCCTCTACGCCGGCGTCACCGACCCGGTCACCGCCGGCATCGTGCCGAGCTGGGACGCCTCCGGCACGAACGTGTCCGGCACCTCCGACCTCAACCCCGAGGGCAAGCCGCTGGGCTTGATCCTGGAGGCAATGGGCGCCGAAAATGTCAAGAAGGTCGGCTTCCCGTACACCTTGGCCGAGAAGAACTCCGAAGTGCAGCTCGAACAGCTCCAGGCTGAGGCCGAGGGCACCGGCGTCGAGATCGTCCCGGCCGGCGTGTCCAACGCCTCCGAGCTGACGCAGGGCCTGGAATCGCTGAAGTCGAAGGGTGTGGACGCCATCCACGTCGGCACCGACAACACCATCGTCGGCGCGATCTCGCAAGTGGTCTCCTTCGGGCAGCAGAACAAGATCCCGATCTTCTCCCTCGACGCGAACTCCGTCTCCGAGGGCACCGTCGCCGCCCGCGGCATCGACTACTACAAGCTGGGCGTGCGCACCGGCGAGATGGCCGTGCAAATCCTGGTGCAGGGCGTGGACGTCGGCACCATCCCGCAGCTGCAGGTGACGGACACCCAGGTGGTCGCCAACCCGACTGCGGCGGACTCCATGGGCCTGACGTTGCCGGAGGCGTTCACCGCCAACGCGGAGATTGTCGGCGGCGAGTAAGCAAACGCGCGTGGGCCGGCCCCCAGCCGCTTGGGGGCCGGCCCGGCGCAAGCGCTAAGGTGTAACGGTGATTTCCGCAGTTGAACAGGGCCTGATTTTCGCCCTGCTCGCGCTCGGCGTCTTCCTCACCTACCGCATCCTGAACGTGCCCGATCTGACGGTTGACGGCTCGTTCACCACCGGCGGCGGCACCGCCGCCATCATGATTTTCAACGGCCTCGACCCATACTTGGCCACCGTCTGCGGTTTCGTGGCGGGCTGCCTGGCGGGAGCCGTCACCGGCCTGCTGCACACCAAGCTGAAGATCGACGCGCTATTAGCTTCGATCCTGACGATGATCGGGCTGTATTCGATAAACCTGCGGATCATGTGGGGGCCGAATATCAGCTTGAACCTGCGCCCAGATCCGGACAACCCCGGCACTTCGCTGAAAATCACCCACGTCTTCACCGGGCTGCAGGACGCCGGGCTGCTGTACTCGTGGCAGATGGTCGGCATCTTGTCGGTGGTGGTGGCGGTGGCGGTGGCCGCGCTGGTTTGGTTCCTTTCCACCAACTTCGGCCTGGCCATCCAGGCCACCGGCGACAACCCCGGCATGGCGCTGGCGAACGGCGTCTCCACCGATTGGACGAAGATGGTCACGCTGATGCTGTCCAACGGCCTGGTGGGGCTGGCGGGCGCGCTGTATGTGCAGTTCAACGGGGCCGCCGACATCCAGATGGGCATTGGCATGATCCTGGTGGGCTTGGCTTCCGTCATTGTCGGGAACGCCATCCTCGGCACCCGCTTCATGGTGCTGGCCACTCTCGGCACGGTGGTCGGCTCGCTGCTGTATCGGCTCATCATCTTCTGGGCGCTCACCTGGGAGTTCCAGTTCGGCGATTTCACCTTCACCACCTCGCCGGGGGATATGAAGCTGATCTCCGCGGTGCTGGTGGTGCTGGCGCTGGTGATCTCGCATGTGGTTTCCAAGCGCGGGCTTTCACTCTCGCCTTGGCGGGATCGCAAACCGCCGGAGCCGGATTCAGCCCCGGAGGGCGTGGCGCAGGAGGTGGCGAATGCTTGAGTTGAAGGGCATCTCCAAGACCTTCTTCCCGAACACCGTCAACGAGCGCCGTGCCCTGAAAGACGTGTCTTTGAGCTTGCCGGAGGGCGATTTCGTCACCGTCATCGGCTCGAACGGGGCCGGCAAATCCACCTTGCTGAACATCATCGCCGGTTCGCTGCCCATCGATTCCGGCGGCGGGTCGGTCGTCATCGCCGGCAAAGACGTCACGAAGCTGCCCGACTACCGCCGGGCTTCGCTGATTTCGCGGGTGTTCCAAGACCCGCAGGCGGGCACCTCTCCGCATCTGACTATCGAGCAGAACATGTCACTGGCGCTCACCCGCGGCCAGCACCGCGGCCTGGGGCCGGGCATCGGCAAGGCCCGCCGCGATTACTTCCGCAAGGAGTTGACCGTCTTGGGGCTGGGTTTGGAAGACCGGCTGCGCACCCGCGTGGGAATGCTCTCCGGCGGCCAGCGCCAGGCGCTCTCGCTGCTGATGGCGGCCTTCACCCACCCGAAGATCCTGCTGCTGGACGAGCACACCGCCGCCCTCGATCCGCAGCGCGCCGAGTTGGTTACCACCCTCACCGAGAAGGTGGTGGGCGAGCAGGGCCTGACGGCGCTGATGGTGACGCACAACATGTCGCAGGCGCTGCGGGTGGGCAACCGCCTGGTAATGATGCACGAGGGCCAGATTATCCTCGACCTCGACGAAGAGCAGAAGCGCTACACCTCCGTCGCCGACCTCATGGATCAATTCGCCCAGGTGAAAGGCCAGCTTTCCGACCGCACCTTGCTGACCTGAGCCGCCAGGCCGTTAGCCTTTGGGTTTGACCTTCAGGGTGATGGTGACCGGCCGGGACTTCGCCGCCCCAAAGAAGTAACCCTTGAAGCCCGGCCAAATGTTGGTGAAAACCCAGCCGCGCTTCAGGTTCGGCACCGTCACCGTGTCTGGGAATGGCTTGTAGTCGCCCGTGGTTTCACGCATCCCAACAACCTTGCCGTCATTACGAAGCAGCATAACGCTCGCCTGGAGGTTTCCAGTGGTGGCTATCTGCACATAGTGCAAGCCGCTCGGGGCCGGCGGGATGCCGTCCTTCAGATAGGGATAGTCGAACCCGCTGTAGCAGTTGTGCACAATGTCGACTTTGCCGTCTGAACGGGCCAGCAACAGGGCATCGAACTCGAACTCCCACTCTCTCGCTTTGGCGAGGGCCGTGTAGCGCACCCCTTCGGGAAGCTCGGGCACATCGTAGAAGGAAGCCCGGATGTCCGTCTCTTCGGGATCCGGATCATCTTCGGGACGCCAAAACTCGTTGTAATGAATGTAACGAGACAGGCTCCCGTCCTTGCCCAACAAGAACACCTCGTTGCCGCTTGTCGAAACCGCATCCGCAAAAGGCCCATCCAACAGCAAATCGACCCGCTCACACTTGTTGCCGGGAAATGCGGTTTTCGGGTCGCAGACCTGGAACAGGGCAGCTCTACCGTCAGCCAGCAGGTAATCAGAT
>JAISTI010000045.1 GCA_031272685.1 Propionibacteriaceae bacterium
GGCAGCGGCAGGTATTCCTCGCGCAGCTCCTGGGAACCGGCGAACCCGCCGACAGCCAGCAGCACCCCTTTGCGGGTGCGGATTTCAATTTGGTCGCCGTCTTTGCGTACCAGCAAACCGGTGACCGATCCCGAAGGCCCATCCTGCACGATGTCTTCGACGGTGGTGTCCAGCCAGATGTCTGCCCCGTTCGCGGTGGCCCGGCGCAGCAGCTCCGCGACCAGCGCTTCGCCGCCGGTGGCGGCGTAGCCTTCGGAGTGGGTGAACTGGCGCAGCAGCGTGGTCAGCCCGCCGGCCTCGTCCGCCGGCTTGCGCGAACGCAGCTTGCCCGCCCATTCGCCCAGGGATTTGCGGTCGGTGGGGGTGGTGGCGAGCACCCGGCCCTCCGGCCTGCCGCCGGCGCTGGCCGGATGGTAATCCGGGACACCCCGCTCCACCAGCAGCGGCAGGTTGGACGCGGCCAGCCAGCGGGCGAGCTTCGGGGCGGCCTGGGCGAAAGCCTGGCGCCGCGCGGCGGTGGAGGCGTCCGTCTCGGCGCCCAAGATGGCGTTGAGATAGTCGGTGGCGGCCTCCGGGGTGTCTGTAATGCCCAGGCTGGTGGCCAAATGGGTGCCGGGCAGCCACATCCGGCCGCTGCCGACGGCGGTGTCGCCGCCAACCAACCCGGAGCTTTCCAACACCAGCACGTCGAAGCCGAGGCGCTTGGCGGCCGCCGCGGCCAGCAGCCCGGCGGCGCCGGCGCCCACCACGGCGAGGTCAACTTCGCGGGCCACGGTCAGCTCCACTCCGGGCCGTCTGCGCCGTCGTCGTCGACGCCGTTGATGATTTCCTCGATGTACAGCGCGAACTCAATGAGGATACGGGTGCCGAACCCGGTGCCGCCGGCCGGCACGAAGCCGTACGGCTCGTCGTGGCAGAAGGCCGGCCCGGCGATGTCGAGGTGCGCCCACGGCCGGTCGTCGGCGAACTCGCCGAGGAAATAGGCGGCGTTGAGCGCGCCGCCAAACCGCCCGCCGGAACTCTTGTAATCGGCGATCTTGGATTTCAGCTTTTCGCCGAGGTAACCCGGTATGGGCAGCTCCCACACCTGCTCGCCGACGGCGCCGGCGGCTTCGATGATGAGGTCGGCTACCGGGGGGAAGTTGCTGAACAGCCCGGCGGTGCGCTCGCCGAGCGCCACTTTGCAGGCGCCGGTGAGGGTGGCGAGGTCGACGATGAAGCCGGGCTCGTCTTCGGCGGCGCGGGTGATGGCGTCCGCCAGCACCAGGCGGCCCTCGGCGTCGGTGGAGGCGCTCTCCACCGTCGTGCCGCCATAAAGGGTGATCACGTCGGACGGGTGCGCGGCGGTGCCCGACGGCATGTTTTCGGCGAGGGCGGCCCAGCCGCTCACCTTCACCGAAACGCCGAGGTCGGCCAGCGCCAGCACCGCGGCCATGACCGCCGCCGCGCCCGCCATGTCGTATTTCATGGTGTACATGGCGTCCGGCGGCTTGAGGTCGAGCCCGCCGGAGTCGAAGGTGATGCCTTTGCCGACGAAGGCGATGTGCCCGGCTTCGGCCGTCCAGCCTTCCGGCTCCCAGGTGAGGCGCACCAGCCGAGGTGGGCGGGCCGAGCCCTGGCCCACGGACAGGATGCCGCCGAAACCCTCTTCGGCCAGGCGGCGCTCGTCCCAAATCTCGAAATCGACGTCGGACGCCTTGGCGTGGGCGGCGATGTTTTCAGCGAAGCTCTCCGGATAGAGCGCGTTCGCCGGGGTGTTCACCCAATCCCGGGCCAGCCAGGTGGCCCGCACATCCGACATGATGATCTCGCCGCGCTGGGCGGCCCATTCGGGGAACTGCGGCACAATCAGCCGCACCGATTCCAAGCCCGGATGCTGGCCGCGGTATTCGTATGCCCCCAGCGCCAGGCCTTGCGCCGCGACCAGGCAGGTGGCGGTATCCGGGAAGTCCGCGCATCCGAGCATCACCCGCAGCGGCCGCTTGGAAGGCAGGGCGAGCAGCTTGCGTCCGGCCGCGCCGAAGCCCTGCCGGACGCGGAAATCGTGCGGCTCGGAATCTTCGAGGTCGCCGATGCCGGTGACGGCCACCTGCAGCTTGCCGGGCGCGGGCAGCAGCACCACGGTGTCGAGCTTGGGTGTGGCGCCGAGGTCTTTGGCGACGGACAGCAGCGGGCGGCCGAGGGCGGCCTCGAAATCCTGCCCCACCTCGGGTGGCAGGCCAAGCAGCGTGTCCTTGCCGTCGTCGGCTGCCAGCGCCAGTACCAGCACGTCGGTGTTCTTGGTCAATTTGCGGGCGGTGGAAACCGCCGGAAAGCCAGCCACTTTTATTCCTCTTTCATCTGAACGCACGAACAAGGGTAGTCTCTTGGCGGGCAGATATCATTATCGGCGGACCAAACGGAAGGGCATCATGGGATTGTTCGACTCCTACGAACGCAAGCAGGACGCGGGCGCCAGCGCGGCCGCGGCCGCCAAACCCGCCGCCGCCCCGGCCGCCGGCGAGGCGAAGGCGGAGGGCAAGAAGCAGGTGCCCACCCCCACGCGCAAGCAGGCCGAGCAGGCACGCCTTGAGCGGCTGCACCCCGTCCTGACGAAGAAGGAAATCCGGGTGCGCTCGCGCGAGCAGGAAAACAAGAAGCGCATCGAGGCGATGGAGCGCCAAGAAGCGCAGCCCGCCAGGGTGCTGCTGCGCGACTGGATCGACTCCCGCCGGGGCTTGTCCTCCTACACCATGCCGATTCTGCTGATCCTGATGGCCATCGTGCTGACGGTCGGCTATCTGAGCCGGGAAGCCTCGCTGTGGGTTAGCTACGGCACCTGGGTGGTGCTGTTCGCCGTCGTCGTCGACGTCGTCATCTCCTGGCAGGGCTTCAAGAAGCTGGCCCGGGAGCGGGTGCCCGACGAGCCGCTGAAGGGGCTGCTGGCCTACGCCATCAGCCGCTCCATCAATTTCCGCCGCTTCCGCCAGCCCCCGCCGCGGGTGAAGCCTGGCGAAAAGATATAGGTAACGAAACCCTTCCCTAATCAGCTATGCTGGCGGGAAAAGGAGTGTCCATGACTGTGACGATTGCAGCGCCCGTCCTGACCGCGACGGCCGCCGACAAAGTGAAAGCGCTGGCCGCGTCCGAAGGCGCCGAAGGGCTGATGCTGCGCATCGCGGTGGCGCCCGGCGGATGCGCCGGACTGCGCTACCAGCTCTCCCTCGACGACGAAGACTACGACGGCGACGTGAAGGCGCAATACCACGGCGTCACCCTCGTCACCGACCCCACCAGCCTGCCGTATGTGGCCGGGGCGACCATCGACTTCGTGGACACCATCGAGCAGATGGGCTTCACCATCGACAACCCGAACGTGCAAGGCGGCTGCGGCTGCGGCAAGAGCTTCAGCGGTGAAGGGGCCGCCCCCGGCGGCTGCGCCTGCTAGTAGGATGTGCCCGTGAGTGAAACCGCCCGCGTCCTGCTTTATTCTTCCGACGCCAACGTCCGCCGCGACGTCCGGGTGGCGCTGGGCAAGCAGGTGGCCCCCGACCTGCCCGAAATCGAAGTGGTGGAGGTGGCCACCCACCCCGAGGTATTCCGCCAGCTTGACGCCGGCGGCTATGCGCTTGCCATCCTCGACGGTGAGGCAAACCCCGCCGGCGGCATCGGCATCGCCTACCAAATCAAAGAAGAGCTGGATTCCCCGCCCCCGGTGCTGCTGCTGGTGGTGCGGGTCGCGGACGCCTGGCTGGCCACCTGGTCGCGCGCCGAGGCCGTCGCCCCGCTGCCAATCGACCCGCTGAAGCTGCCCGGGCAGGTCGCCCAGCTGCTGCGGCTATCACAGCCACAGGTAAACGCCTAGCGCCAGATACGCCCCCGCAATCAAGAACGGCCCGAACGCGAAGCCGTCCACCTTGCGCCGCGCCAGCCCGTAGGCCGCCGCCAACAGCGCGCCCGCGCCGATGGCCACCAGCGGGAACAACAGCCCCAAAGCCCCGGTCGGGGCGCCAATCAGCGGCGCCAGCCGCACATCGCCGAAGCCCATGGGCGCCGGATTGGGCCGGGCGCGCAGATAGCCGGCCAGCCAGACGGCCAGCATCAGCCCGGTGGCCAGCGCCGCGCCCAAAAGCGCTTGCCCGCCGATGGCCATCAGCTCGTCGGCGTCGTCAGCGGGAAGGAACATCCAAGCGCGGGTTTCCAGCAGCAGCCAGCAGGCCACCGCCGCCAGCGCGAGGTAAACCAGCCGGGTGGGCAAGAGCCGGGTGCGCGCGTCGATGACCGCCAGCGGGATGGCGAAGACGCTGAAGACGGCCCACAGGGCCACCAGCCAAGGATTCAATTACTCCTGCGCAGCCTGGACGATGTCCTCGATGGGATCGGCGATGTAGGAGTCGGCCGGCGTGCGCGCCACCCAGCCGGCGTCGGGATCGCCAGCGAGCTTCTGGCTCAAATACCAGGCCGCGCCGCCGAGCAACCCCAGCAGGCCCACCGTCTTGAGGAATTTGTGCGAACTCTTCTTTCCGTCCGCTTTGGACTTCTTGCACCCCATGACATCTCCTTTGCTTGGACACGTACATTGTTGCACGCCCGCGGGCGCGGTTCCATCTGCGAAGATGGGAATAGCGCGCTGCCCGCATTCGGATGGCGAACCGCAGACGAAAACAAGGAGGACAATGAGCACCGCAACCCTGCACACCAACCACGGCGACATCGCCATCGAGCTTTTCGACGACCTCGCGCCCAAGACGGTGGGCCTGCTGGGGTTGCTCGGC
>JAISTI010000007.1 GCA_031272685.1 Propionibacteriaceae bacterium
GGGGTGTAGCTGTGGATCGGGGTGACGGTGTTTATTGTCGGTTTCGGGGTGGGGGTGGGCACCGGTTCGGGTTCGGGCTCGGCTTGCAGCAGTGGCAGCCCGACCAGCCCGCCCACCAGTAGCAGCGCCAGCACGAGCAGGGATAGCGCGGCCGGCCACTTGCGTGGCTTGCGTTCGTTTTCGGCTACCCTGCGCGCCTCCATGGGCACAGTGTACCCAGCCCGGCGAAACGGGGGGTTCGCGGAGCCGGCCTCAGCCTTCGGCGGGCTGCTCCAGATAGGTCATCGGGTCGATGTTCTTGCCGTCGGCGTACATGGAGAAGTGCAGGTGGCAGCTGGTGGCCAGGCCGGTGTCGCCGACGTTCCCGATGAGCTGTCCGCGCTTGACGACGTCTCCCTCGCTGACCAGCACCTTGCTCATGTGCAGGTAGGCGGTCTTGAAGGCGATGCCCTCGATGTCGCCGTGGTCGATGGTGACGTTCAGCCCGGAGCCGGAGTGGTAGCCCTCGCTCTGCGCCTTGATGACCGTGCCGCCCTGCGCGGCGTAGATGGGCTGGCCGCACGCGCCGCCGATGTCGGTGCCGGAGTGCATCTTGGTGTAGTGCAGGATCGGGTGGTAGCGCATCCCCCAGCCGTTGCCGGGGCTCACGGTGCCTTCTGTCGGCCAGAAGAAGCTGCGGGCGTTCCAGATTCGCTCGGCCTCGGCGGTGATGGCCTGCGAGTCGGAGGCGAGGTCGGCATTGCGCAAGTCGATGAGCTCTTGCTCGGCGGTGTCGTCCACGATGGCGTTGCGCTCGGCGGCCAGTTTCTCCGCCGCGATTTCTTCCTCGCTCTTCTGCGGGGTGACGGGCGGGGCGGACTCGCTGGTGACGCCGGCGGTGGCGTTCCCGGCCGACTGGCTGGACAGGTAGGTGACGGAGCCGAGCCCCACGAGGGTGACAAGCGAGAGCAGGCCGGCGGTTAGGAGACGGGACGGCCCGGAGCGCTTGGTTTTCGGCTCGGCGACAGGAGCCGGCGCGGCAGCCCGGCGCGGGCTGTACTCGGCATCGTCCATGGGACCGTCTCCTATCGGCACCTGTTAATCCTAACAGGTTTTCTCAGAATCTCAGAATTTCTTAAGGATTCGTAAGACAACCCTCGACCAGAGCTGTTCACTTGGGTAAACGGGCTAGTGGACAGGGTTATTCCCGCGAAGACGGACCGACTCTCAGGCTTGGGTGAGCCGTTCGCCGGCCTTGCGCACCACCGCCAGCCATTCCTTGTCGGTGAAGTCGAAGCCGGCGGAGGGGTTGGCGAAGACATAGGCGACCCGCGGCCCGGCGATGACGGCGCCCACCCGGTAGCGCTGCTCGCCGCCGTTGCCGCTGGCCTGGGTGACCGCCCAGGTTTGGGCGCGGTAGGTCTGCCCCCAGGCGCCCACCGGATCGGCTTTGCCTTCGGCGGGAATCACGCCGGTGTCTTCATAGCTGGCGGTTGGCAGCCGGGTTTGGCATTCGGTGATGTCCAGGGCCAGCTTGTCGTACAGCTCGGTGGCTTTCGCGTCGTCGTCGAAGATGAAATTGAGCTGGTCTACGCCGAAGATGCCCGCCGAGCGCGCGTCGCCTTCCAGGATCAAGGTGCGGCGGCCCTTCTCGGCGTCCACTTGGTCAAGCCCCTGCTCGCAGTTGGTGCCCGGGAAGGCGAGGTCGGCGGTGGGCGCGCTGGCTTTCCACTGCCCGGTGCCGGGGTTCACCAGCGGCAGGTCGGCTTCGCTGAGATAGCCGACCGCCTCGGTGGCGGGCGAGACCACGTCGTGGTATTGCAGCTTGGTGGGACAGCTTCCCTGGCTGTCGCGGCAGAGGCGTTCCAGCACCCGCACGATGGGCACGGCCACGTCTTTCACTCCGACCGCGTCGGTGGCGGCCGTCACGTCAAAGATGAAAACCCGCTTGCCGCTGAGGACGGTGACCAGGGTGTGGTAGGACTTCGGGCTGCCGGCCGCCAGCAGGGTCATGGCGTAGGCCTCGTCGGCGAGGCCGGCGATGGCGATGGAGTCGATGATCTGCATCCCGGAGCTGTAGCACAGGCCGAATTGCTGCTCCAGCAGCCGGTACATATTCGTGGCGCCATCTGCCTGCGGGAACGTGGCGACGAGGTTGACCATGGTGTCCGGCCCTTCGTCGGCCTGGTCGAGGCGGACGCCGGCCAGCTCGCGGGCAGTGTCGGCCAACAGCGCCTTGCCGATGCAGTAGGCGGCTTCCTCGCTGGGGGTCCCGGAGATCTTCACCCATTCTTCGCCGCCGATATTGCCGAGGTCGGCGGCGGTGACCAGCGGATCCACCTGCTTGACGATCACCTTGGTGGCCGACTCGCTGGGGGTGGGCGACGGGTTTGGCCGCATCGCCTGCGCGTTGATGATGAGCCAGGCGAGCATCCCGATGATGAGCGCGATGACGAGCACTCCGATAATCACCACGATGGCGCTGCCCGGCTTCCACTCGCCTTCGTGGGGGGTGCGCTCTTTGGCGGGTTTGGGTTCCTTGGCGGGTTTGGGCGCTTTAGGCGGCTTGGGCGCTTTAGGCGGCT
>JAISTI010000013.1 GCA_031272685.1 Propionibacteriaceae bacterium
TTGCCCGATGATTTGCGCGAACGTGTCTGGCCGGTAGCGCCGGTACAGCGCCAGCGGCGGGGCGGCCACCCGGGCACCGGCCGGCTCGGCAAACAGCGCCTCGCCTGCGGGTGCCTCTGGCTCGCCGCCCAACTCCAGCTCGCCGGTCAGTTCGTCTTGCTCATCCACGCCCGCCAGTCTACTTGCCGGGCCGGACAAAAACCGGGGCCGTCAAAGGAGAACTCTCCGCGCACCCGAAAGAGCTCGCTTACCCTTGCTACCTTCCGGTCCTGGGGGAGTTGGGCGAGGTATCGCCGCGCGGAGAGCCGCGCTCAGCCTACCCGAATTACACCCATGTGATTTATCCCCAGGTGTGGACAACCCTGTGGACAACCTCCCCGGCAATAGTCATTGCGGCCCCCGACCCGCAACCTCCAAGAGTTGATTCATGAATCAACGACTCCTCCTGGCCGGCAATAGCATCTCGGATGGCCCGAATTGACCTAAACCTCACGTTGGGCGCCCCGGAGCGCGAGCCGTCAAACCGGGTCGATGAACTCGGCGGCGAAGATTTCCCCGGCACGGGTGAAGTGGACGGCGACGCAGGCGGCCGGCTCCATGGCGCGGTAGGGGATGCCGAGGGTGGCGAGCATCAGCGGCAGGGCGGGCGCGTGCCCGCAGACGGCAGTCGGCTCGCGGTGCTCCAAGGCTTGGCGCTGGGCGCGGCGCAGCACCGTCTTGACTTGGTCGGGCTCCTGCCAGGCCTCGGCTTCGGTGAGGGCGAGGGTGCCTTCCACCTGCAGGTTTTCCGCCTTGGCGTACGGAGCGAGGGTCTTGCGGCACCGCTTGGCGGTGGACGAGATCAGCCGCCGCACCCCGTAGGCGGCGAACAGCGAAGCCAAGCGCTTGGCCTGCCCCTTGCCCAGCTTGCTCAACGGGCGCTCGTCGTCCGGCTCATCCCATTCGATGCGCGATTTCGCCTTCGCATGCCGCACCACCAGCACGGCCACGGTGTCGGCCGCGGCGCTAGCCTGCCCGATCAGCTCCGGCTCCTCCGGATAGGTGACCCGCCGCATGGCCTCCTCCACCGGCAGCCAGCGGATGCGGTCGACTTCGTCATTGGGCGCGAACAGCTCTTCGGAGCTGACGGAGGCTGCCCAATAGTGGACGCGCTTCGCCCCGTCTACGATCGGATACTCGATTGGCGCCAGCGGCGGGCCGAGCCGGGTGCGCACCCCGGCCTCCTCCCAGGTTTCCCGCACCGCGCAGCCGGCCAGGTATTCGCCCTCGTCAAGCTTGCCTTTGGGCAGGCTCCAGTCGTCGTAGCGCTTGCGGTGGACGAGCAGCACCTCGGGCCCGTATTCCCCCTCCCGGAGGGTGACCGTTCCAGCGGCCAGCACTATTTTCACAGGCTCTCCCCCCGGCGGCTGCTCACCTGCGAGATGAGGTATTCCTGGATGTCGGTCAGAGGCCGGCCGTCCGGGGCCGTCCAGTGGCGGGTCCAGGTGGTGCCTTCCAGCCACCAAGAGGCGATGTTGTCATCGAAGGCGAGGTTGAACAGCTCGTCGACGCGCTCGATGTGGCGCGGGTGGTTGATGGCGACCAGCACCTCGATGCGGCGGTCGAGGTTGCGGTGCATCAAGTCGGATGATCCGATGGCCACCCGGGGCTCTCCGGCGTTCTCGAACCAGTACAGCCGGCTGTGCTCCAGGAAGCGGCCGAGGATGGAGCGCACCCGGATGTTCTCGCTGAGGCCGGGGATGCCCGGCTGGATCGAGCAGATGCCGCGCACCCAGAAATCCACCGGCACCCCCGCCTGCGAGGCGCGGTAGAGCGCGTCCGTCACCGCCTCGTCCACGATGGAATTCACCTTGATGCGGATGCGGGCGGGCTTGCCCTTGCGGTGGTTTTCGATCTCGTTTTCGATGCCGGCGATCAGGCCGCGGCGGATGCCCTGCGGCGCCACCAGCAGCCTGCGGTAGGTGGATTGCGCGGACATGCCGGAGAGCCGGTTGAACACCCGGGCAACGTCTTCGGTGATGACCGGGTTGCAGGTGAGCAGGCCGAGATCTTCGTAGATGCGGGCGGTTTTCGGGTTGTAGTTGCCGGTGCCGATGTGGCAATAGCGCCGCAGCTTTTCGCCCTCGGAGCGCACCACCAGCGAGAGCTTGCAGTGGGTTTTCAGCCCCACCAGCCCGTAGATGACGTGACAGCCGGCGCGTTCCATCTTTTTCGCCCAGACGATGTTCGCGGCTTCGTCGAAGCGGGCTTTCAACTCCACCAGCACCAGCACCTGCTTGCCGGCTTGGGCGGCTTCGATGAGCGAGTCGACGATGGGCGAATCGCCGGAGGTGCGGTAGAGCGTCTGCTTGATGGCGAGCACGTCCGGATCATGGGCGGCCTGCTCCACAAAGCGCTGCACCGAGGTGGCGAAAGAATCATAGGGATGCTGCAGCAGGATGTCGCGGCTGCGCATGGCGCTGAAGATGTCGGCGGCGCGGGCCGTCTCCACCCCCAGCTCGGGGTGCGTCTTGGGCAGGAAGGACGGGTATTTCAAGCTCTCGCGCGGCAGATCGGCCACCTGGAAAAGTCCGGTCAAATCCAGCGGCTTGGGCACCCGGAAGATCTCCTTTTGAGTGATGTCCAGCTCGTTGGTGAGGAACTTCAGGATGGTTTCGTCGATGTCTTCGGGCACTTCCAGGCGCACCGGCAGCCACTTCGGGTCGTGGCCTTCGTCGCGGTCGCGGATTTGGCTCTCCAGGGCGTGCAGCAGATTCTCGGCGTCGTCTTCTTCCACTTCCAAATCTTCGTTTCGGGTGACGCGGAAGGTGGAATAGCCCAGCACCGGCATTCCGTCGAAAATGTGGGCCAGGTGGGCGGCGATGACTTCTTCCAGCGGCAGGAAGCGGTCGTTGCCGAGGGTGACGAAGCGCGGCAGGTTTTGCGGCACTTTGATGCGGGCGAACTGCTTCTTGCTGGTGAGGGTGTTGCGCAGCAGCACCCCGAGGTTCAGCGCCCCGGAGGAGATGAACGGGAATGGGTGGGCTTTGTCGACGGCGAGCGGGGTGAGCACCGGCTCGATTTTGCGGGCGAAGAACCGGCCGAGGGTTTTCTGGTCGGCTTCCGGCAGCTCGGCCCAGGAGAGGAATTCGATGCCGTGTTCGGCCAGCTCGGGGCGCAGCTCGTCGGCGAAGACGCGGTTCTGCTCGGCCACCAGCTCGCGGGCCTTGGCCAGGATGGCGTCGTGCAGGTCTCCGGGCAGCAGCCCCGAATTGGAGGGGACGGCCACCCGGGCTTTCATGCGGCGCTTCAGCCCGCCGACGCGCACCTGGAAGAACTCGTCGAGGTTGTTGGAGAAGATCGCCAGGAACCGGGCGCGCTCCAGCAGCGGCACCCGCGCGCGGTCTTTGGCTAAGTCCAGGACGCGGGTGTTGAACGCCAGCCAGCTCAGCTCGCGGTCGGAGAACCGGCCTTCGGGCAGCTCTGGCAGCGGCTGGCCTGTCTCACCCATCTCACTCCTTTTTGAAAAGTTTAATCCCACCGCAACGGCGGCA
>JAISTI010000016.1 GCA_031272685.1 Propionibacteriaceae bacterium
CTCATCAAGAAGGCGGCGGGCATCGCGGGCGGGTCCGCCCGGCCGCACACCGACAAGGTGGGCACCATCACCCCAGATCAGGTCCGCGAGATCGCCAACACCAAGATGGTCGACCTCAACGCCAACGACGAAGAGGCCGCGATGAAGATCATCGCTGGCACCGCCCGCTCCATGGGGGTCGAAGTGGTGGGCTAGCCCCGCCGCCACAACTCAATAGCAGCCCGGGCGAGCCGTTCGCCCGGCAACCGTGGCAGGGGAGAGTCCCCAGACCACAACTGGCCAGGGCCCATACGCGGGCCCATCGAAAGGAGACCAGACATGACACGATCCAAGGCCTACCGCGCCGCCGCCGAACTGCGCAATCCCAGCCAGCTCTATTCGCCGGAGGAAGCCCTCACCATCGTGAAGAAGGGTGCCACCACCAACTTCGACCAGACGGTCGAGGTGGTCTTCCGCCTGGGCGTCGACCCCCGCAAGGCCGACCAGATGGTGCGCGGCACCGTCAACCTGCCCCACGGCACCGGCAAGACCGCCCGGGTGCTGGTGTTCGCCACCGGCGACAAGGCGTCCGAGGCCACCGAGGCCGGCGCTGACGAGGTCGGCGCCGACGAGTTGATCGAGAAAGTGGCCGGCGGTTATCTCGATTTCGACGCCGTGGTCGCCACCCCGGATTTGATGGGCAAGGTCGGCAAGCTCGGCCGGGTGCTCGGCCCGCGTGGCCTGATGCCCAACCCGAAGACCGGCACCGTCACCATGGACGTCGCCAAAGCCGTCTCCGACATCAAGGGCGGCAAGATCGAGTTCCGGGTAGACCGCCACGCCAATCTGCACTTCATCATCGGCAAGGTCTCTTTCACCGAGGCCCAGCTTGCGGAGAATTACTTCGCCGCCCTCGACGAGATTCTGCGGCTGAAGCCGTCCGCCTCCAAGGGCCGCTACATCAAGAAGGCCACCGCGGCCGCCACGATGGGCCCGGGCGTATCCATCGACCCTTCGAAGGTGCGCCCCGCCGGCGAACAGGGCTGAAACCGCGCCCGCCTGGGCGGGTGACGCCGATTAGCCCAAGCTGAAGTTCACTTCACGGTGAGTTTGAGCGTCGCCTTCTTGGTGCCCGCCTGCACGGTGATGGTGGCCTTGCCCTTCTTCTTGGCGACCACCTTGCCGGAGCTGCTGACCGTCGCCACTTTCTTGTTCGACGACGTCCATTTGACCTTGCTGGTGGAGTCATTCGGGGTGACGGTGGCTTTCAAGGTGGCCGACTTGCCCTTCTTGAGTGTCAGCTTGGCCTTGTTGAGCTTCACTTTGGTGGCCGGGGAGGTGACGGTGACGACGGTGGTGGCGGTGAGCTTCGTGCCCTGGATGCCCACCGTGATGGTGGCCTTGCCCGGCTTGATGCCCTTCACGATTCCACCGGAGTCGACGGTGGCGATCTTGGAGTTGGAAGACTTCCACTGCAGGTAGGTGGCGGTGCGGTTGGTGTCGGAGTGCGGGGTGGGGAAGGAGGTGTGGCCGATGGCGATCCGGTTGCCCTTCTGCACCGTCGCCGCCGCCTTGCTGGTGGACAGGCTGGCCGGGCCGTCGGTGAAGACCATGGTGTATTCGGTGGGCGTCTCGGTGGCCCGCGAGCCGTCTACCACGAAGACGTATTTGCCCTTGTTGGGGAAGAGCCGGGTCCGGTGCGTCTCCTGGGTGCCGCTCAGCGGGATGTACAGCTCGTTGTACTGCTCGGGGTGTTCGGCGGGGTAGACGTGGATGGTGAAGTCGTTGGGGACGTCCACGATGAAGAAATCGAGGGTGACCCAGGAGGCGTCCTTGGCCACGTCGAGGACGTAGTAGTCGAACCAGTCTTCCGTCCAGACGCCGTTGTCGTATTTGCCCCAGTAGTTGATGGTGCCGTGCATCTCTTCGCCCACGGGAATCGCCTTGGCGATGTCTTGGGTGTCGTTGGGCTCGTAGTAGACGGCGTCGCCGAGCACGTCCTCGGCGCTGACGCTGACTTGCGCGTAGGCGTTGTCCGGGGCGGCGTACGTGACGTTGTTGCTGGCGCGCAGGTAATACGTGCCGGCCAGCACCTTGTAGTAGACGGTGCGGGTGTGGGTGCCGGGATTCGTGACCTCGATGTCGGTATAGCCGTAGAGGGACACGGCCGGGGTTTCGGCGTCGCCCATCAGGAACGAGAACCGCATCTCGTTTGTCCCGCCGAAGGCGCTGGGCGCGGGAGCGCTGATGGAGATGGTGAGTTTGGACGTCGTGGGCACCACGATCTTGGCGAACTGGTATTGGCTGTAGTAGTAGTCGTCGGCGGCGGTCTGCGGCATGCCGAAAGTTGTGAGGGTGTCGAGGGCCATCACCGGTGCCGTTTCCGGGGTGTTGTCGTAGGGGTTGCGCATGATGTTGGTGTCGGCGCCGGCGGGCGCGGCCGGGCCGGCGGCCGCCAAGGCGGCGGCAACCGCCAAGGCCGTCAACAGCGCCGGGATGTTTTTGCTTCTCATCGTGCTTGCGCCCCCCATCGTTAGCTCTCCGCACAAGCATAAACCCTCCCTGGTAATCGGCGTGCGGTTTGCCGCCCTCTTGCCCGATGGGGTAGTGTTGCCGTTCGGCCGAAGACCGCCGGTTGGGAAACCGTAAATCCTGCGCAGGTTGCACGAACCGTGTCGCCTGCGCGCCGCGGTTTTTCTTTTCCGCGTCGTCGGCCGCGAAGGAAGGAGAAATATGGCGAACCCGGCCAAGGAAGCCACCGTCGCGGCGCTGCAGCAGCAGTTCCAAGACTCGTCGGCTGTCCTGCTCACCGAGTATCGCGGCCTGTCCGTAGCCGACCTGAAAGAACTCAGGCGCGCTCTCGGGGCAGACGCGGAATACGCCATCGTGAAGAACACCCTCACCTCGATCGCCGCCCGCAACGCCGGCATCGAGGGGCTGGACGGTCAGCTTGCCGGCCCGACAGCCATCGCCTTCGTCAAGGGTGACGTGGTCACCGTGGCGAAAGGCCTGAAGGAGTTCGCGAAGGCGAATCCCCTCCTGGTTATCAAAGCCGGCTTCCTGGACGGGCAAGTCCTCGACGCCGACGCCGTGAAGAAGCTGGCAGACCTCGACTCGCGCGAGGTGTTGCTGGCGAAGATGGCCG
>JAISTI010000170.1 GCA_031272685.1 Propionibacteriaceae bacterium
TGGCGGAGGCGAGGGCCGAAGTGGCCCGCCGCGCGGCGGCCGCCGAGGCTTGTCTCGCCGTCTTCCCGGCCACCCCGGCCCGCTCCGCCCTTCAAGACCTCTGCGCCGAAGCCGTTTCACGCAATTCCTAACCTGGCGGACACCGGGCGGTTACCGGGCCGAAACGCCGGGCGGGCAGGGTGTGGGCATGCAGATCACCTATGACGCGCCCGTTTCACCCAAGCTCATCCGCGAGTCGCTGGCAGGTGCCAGCTCCCGGCCGTATTGGCTGGAGAACGCCGGGAAGGAGCGTCCGGCATTCCTGGACGGGCCGGACATCGCCACCGAGTGGGATTTGGTGGTCGTCGGCGGCGGGTTCACCGGGCTGTGGGCGGCGCTGCTGGCCAAGCAGCGCGATCCCGGCCTGCGGGTGGCGCTGCTGGAGGCCGAGCGGGTCGCCTGGTCCGCTTCGGGGCGCAATGGCGGCTTCGTGGAGTCGAGCGTCACCCACGGCGAGTCGAATGGGCGCAACCGCTGGCCGTCCGAATACGACCAGTTGGAGCGCCTCGGCATCGAAAACCTCGACCAGATCGAGGCGACGGTCAAAGAGCTGGGCATCGACTGCGACTTCCAGCGCACCGGCTCGCTGAACGTGGCCGTCGAGCCCTATCAAGAACGCCGGCTGCTGAGCCTGGACCCGCAAGCCATCGCCCCGGCGCGGGTGCTCAGCCGCGAGGAGGTCGCCAAAGAGGTGAACTCGCCGGTGTACCGGGCCGCCTGGTACGACGTGCGCACCAACGCGAACGTCAACCCGGCCAAGCTGGCGTTCGGCCTTGCCAAAGCGGCAGCCGAGGCCGGGGTGGAGGTTTTCGAGAACACCAAGGTGCGCGGCCTGGGCCGCGACGGCCGCTCCATCAGCCTGCTTACCGACCGCTCCACCATGACGGCCAGCAAGGTGGTGCTGGCGACGAACGTCTACCCGGCGCTGCTGCAGCGCTACCGGCTACACACCGTCCCCTGGTACGACTACGCGCTGATGACCGAGCCGCTCAGCAAGGCGCAGCTGGCCGAGCTGGGCTGGCACAACCGGCAGGGGCTGGCCGACCTGTCCAAACAGTTCCACTACTACCGCATGACCTCCGACAACCGCATTCTTTTCGGCGGCTACGACGCCGTCTATTATTTCGGCGGCCAGGTGCGCGCCTCCTATGACAACCGGCCGGAAACCTGGGAACGGCTCGCCCGGCACTTCTTCATCACCTACCCGTACCTGGAGGGGATCAAGTTCACAAACCAGTGGGGCGGGCCGATCGACTGCTCCACGTCCTTCGGCGCGTTCTTCGGCAAAGGCTACGACGGCCAGGTGGTGCATTCCGCCGGGTTCACCGGCTTGGGCGTGGGGGCCTCGCGTTTCGCCGCCCGGGTGATGCTCGACATGCTTGGGCGCGAGCCGACCGAGCTGACCGAGCTGGAGATGGTGCGCCGGCCGCCGCTGCCGTTCCCCCCGGAGCCGTTCACCGCCATCGGCATCAACACCGCCAAGTGGGCCATCGACCGTTCCGACCATAATGAAGGCCGTCCGAACCCGATCCTGCGGGTGCTAGCCGCCCTCGGCCTGGGCTACGAGGTCACCTGATTTCCGAAGCCTTTCTTCGTCGCCGACGGTGACGTTTTCGGATCTGATTTACAATCCGGAGTTGCTCAACGAAAAGAACATACTTTTCTACTACAACTACCCGGCTCTTCATTGGCAGGTCTTCACAGATCTGCCAGTGTCATAGCTGGGAACGCAGCCGGATGCAGTTCGCTCCGCGCTGGCCACGGCAAGGGCGCTGTACATCTTGGAGCCGGTAGGATGGCGGCTTGTGGCTGAGCAGAGCGTGGTGGCCGTCGGAAACTTCGACGGCGTTCATCCGGGGCACCAGGCGGTGCTCAAGGAGGCGCGGCGGCTGGAGCCGGGCCTGCCGCTGGTGGTGGTCAGCTTCTGGCCGCACCCGCTGCAAGTGCTTCACCCCGACGCGCCGCCGCTGCTGCTGACCAGCCTGGACGGGCGCATCGAGCGGCTGAAGGCCGCCGGAGCCGATCGGGTGGAAGTAATCGACTTCACCAGGGAGTTCGCCGCCAAAACGCCCGCGGAATTCGTGCGGGACGTCATAGCGCCGCTGCAACCCGCCCGGGTCGTGGTGGGGGAAAACTTCCGCTTCGGGGCCGGGGCGAAGGGCGATGTCGCCAGCCTGCGGGCAGCCGGAGCCGCGCTCGACCCGCCTTTTGCCGTCACCGCCCTGCCGCTGGTGAAATTCGAAGACGAGGAAACCTGCTCCACCCGCATCCGCGAAGCCCTGGCAGCCGGCGATGTCCGGCATGCCGCCGAGCATCTGGGCCGGCCGTTCCGCTTCCGCGGCATCGTGGTGCACGGCGACCACCGCGGCCGCGCCCTCGGCTTCCCCACCGCAAACCTGGCGGTGCCGCCGGGGATGGCCATCCCCGCCGACGGCGTTTACGCCGGATACCTCTACACCGGCCCGCCCGCCACCGCGGGCAAGCAGCCCGCCGCGATTTCCGTCGGATCCAACCCGACATTCGCCGGTGCCGCCCGGCGGATCGAGGCGCATGTCATCGGCCGGGACGACCTGGATCTATACGGAGAACTTGTCACCGTCGAGTTCACCGATCGCATCCGCGATATGGCCCGCTTTGCGGGCCCCGCAGAGCTGACCGCCCAGCTCGCCGCCGACGTCGCCGCCACCCGCCGCCTGGTGGGCGTCTGAGGGGCGAAGCCCCGAAGGCTGCGAGTTGAGTTAGTCTGAAACGGTGGTTTCCGCGCGCGCCCGAACTGGCGAACTGAACTCCTTGGCCTTGCTGCGCGCTGAATTGCAGGCTGGCGGGGCCGTCCTGACCGACCTGACCGATTCCAACCCCACCCGCCACGGGCTGCTGCTGCCCGAGGTGGGGGAGGCGCTGGCGCGCGCCGCCGCCCGGACGCGGGAGTATCAGCCGGATCCGCGCGGCTTGCCCGCCGCCCGTGAGGCGCTCGCCGCCCACTTCGGCGGCTCGCCCGCCGACTATTGGCTCACTGCCTCCACCTCGGAGGCGTACTCGTGGCTTTTCGCCCTGCTGTGCGATCCCGGCGAGGCCGTCGCCATCCCCAGCCCCGGCTATCCGCTCATCGAGCCGATCGCCCGGCTCTGCGGCATCCGCGCGGTTTCGTACCCGTTGCACTATGTTCCTGGCGGTTGGCTGCTGGACGTGCCCCGGCTGCGGGAAACCGCCGGCGGCTCGGCGGTGCGGGCGGCCGTATCCGTCTTCCCCGGCAACCCCACCGGCGCATTCCTTGAGCTTCCCGATGTCGGCAAGCCGCAAATCTGCGACGAGGTCTTCGCCGCGTTCGGCTTGGACGGCGAAGCGCCGCCCATCCCGCAGGCGGACTTCCACCTGAACGGGCTGTCCAAACTGCTGTGCGCCCCACACCTGAAACTGGGCTGGATTCACGCCCCCGGTTTGCCGCCGGGGCCGCAATCCGCGCTGGACACCATCGCCGACAGCTTCCTCAGCGTGAACCAACTGGCCGCCGCCGCGCTGGCGGAACTGCTTCAACTGGTGCCAAAAAGCGTTGAAAACACCCGTGTCCGGCTGCGGGTGAATCTGGCCACGGCGGGGGAGTTGTTCGGCGAACCATTTCGGGTGCGTAGCTGCGCGGGCGGATGGACGGCGCTCATCGAAGCGCCGGAGCCGCCGCCGCTGCCGGAACTGATGCGAAAGTGGGGGCTATTCGCGCACCCTGGCTGGTTCTACGACCTGCCGGACACCGTGCTGGCCATTTCGCTGCTGCCCGAGCCCGATCAGTTCCGGGCGGGGATGGAAAGGCTGCGCGCCGCGCTGGCGTAACGCGCCGGAGGAGGGGGCGGGGAAGTCTGAGCGGATAGCTACAGCCGCTCGCCCGCTTGCCGCGGGCGGCTGAACAGGCCTACCAGATACAGACCGATGATTGCGACGCCGGCGACGGCTTCGAGATCGATGGCCATCAGGTTGGACATTTCTACTCCTTGCTTGGTGTAACTTACCTGTAACAAACCTACGTCCGCCCGCCGCGAAACACAAACTCCCACGCGCATCTGAACAAAGTTGCAGAGCCGGGCAATTGCGGTGACGGACGTTCAGCAAAATGCGCCCCCGCAGCGCTGCGGCCAGCACCGGTTTCGGGCCCGGATTAGGGTTTTCGGCCAGGCGGCAGGTAGAGTGGTCAGGCCGTTTGACCGGCCGCGGATGCCCAAGAGCTCCCAACGATCCCGATGATCGACCGCGAGGGGGAGCGCCGCGCAACGAGAAGAGGACAAGGCCATGGATGCCGAGACCAAGACGAAGATTATCGAAGAGTACGCGATCAAGCCCGGCGACACTGGTTCCCCCGACGTCCAGATCGCCCTCCTCACCCACCGGATCGCCCATCTGACCGAGCATCTCAAGATTCACAAGGGCGACCACCACTCCCGCCGCGGCTTGATGCTGATGGTCGGCCAGCGCCGCCGTCTGCTGAATTACGTCGCCAAGCAGGATATCGAGCATTACCGCGAACTCATCTCGCGCCTCGGCTTGCGCCGCTAGAATCACTAGAACCAACCGAATAACAACTGAACAGTTGACCACCCGGCGATCCCAACGGTCCTCGGTAGTAGCTTTCAGGTGAGTTTCCTCCCCTGCGGGCTTCGATCGAAGACCGGAGCGTTGCGGGCGGTTCCCCGCATATCCAAAGGCGGCAGCCGCGCACACTGTTCTCGGGCCAGCCGGGCCTGATGAAAGGAAACCCCATGGAAGGCCCAGACCTCCAATACACCGAAGCCGTCATCGACAACGGCGCATTCGGAAAGCACACCGTCCGCTTCGAATCCGGGCTGCTCGCCCGGCAGGCGAATGGCTCGGTGGCCGTCTACCTCGACGGCGACACCATGCTGCTGTCCGCCACCACCGCGCAGAAAAACCCGCGCGACGCCATCGACTTCTTCCCGCTCACGGTAGACGTCGAAGAGCGCATGTACGCCGCCGGGCGCATCCCCGGCTCGTTCTTCCGCCGCGAGGGCAAGCCCAGCGAGGGCGCCGTCCTGTCGGCCCGCCTCATCGACCGCCCGCTGCGGCCCAGCTTCGTCAAGGGGCTGCGCAACGAGGTGCAGGTCATCGTCACCGTGATGGCGCTGAACCCGGACGTGCTCTACGACGTGGTGGCCATCAACGCCGCCTCCTGCTCCACCACCCTCGCCGGCCTGCCGTTCTCCGGCCCGGTCGGCGGCACCCGCGTCGCCCTCATCGGCGATCAGTGGGTCGCCTTCCCCACCACCGAGCAGCTTGAGGGCGCCACCTTCGACATGGTGGTGGCCGGCCGGGTGCTGCCCGACGGCGACGTCGCCATCATGATGGTCGAAGCCGAATCCACCGAGGCCACCTGGGATCTCGTCCGCGCCGGGCGCACCGCCCCCACCGAAGAGGTCGTCGCCCAGGGCCTGGAGGCCGCCAAGCCGTTCATCAAGGTGCTTTGCGAGGCGCAGGCCGAGTTGGCTGTGAAGATGCCCAAGCCCGTCGAGGCGTTCCCCGTCTTCCTCGATTACACCGAGCCGGTTTACGAGCTGGTGGCCGAAGTCGCCACCGAGCGGCTGCAAGTGGTGATGGGCATCGCCGGCAAGACCGAGCGCGAGACCTCCACCGAAACCCTCCTGGCGGAAATCCAAGAAGAGCTGGCCGGGCGCGTCCCCGAGGGCAAAGAGCCCGAAGAGTTCGCCAAAGAAGTCACTGGGGCGTACCGGGCGCTCACCAAGAAGATCGTGCGCCACAAGACGCTCACCGAGCACGTCCGCATCGACGGGCGCGGCCTGCGCGACATCCGCACCCTGCGGGCCGAGGTCGGGGTGCTGCCCCGGGTGCACGGCTCGGCGCTGTTCATGCGCGGGGAGACGCAGATCATGGGCGTCACCACCCTCAACATGCTGGACATGGAGCAGAAGCTCGACACGCTGGCGCCGGAGACCTCCAAGCGCTACATGCACAACTACAACGTCCCGCCGTACTCCACCGGCGAGACCGGCCGCGTCGGCTCCCCGAAGCGCCGCGAGATCGGCCACGGCGCGCTCGCCGAGCGGGCGCTGGTGCCGGTGCTGCCCGGCCGTGAAGAGTTCCCGTACGCCATCCGGCAGGTGTCGGAGGCCATCGGCTCCAACGGCTCCACCTCGATGGGGTCGGTGTGCGCCTCCACCCTCGCGCTGCTGAACGCGGGCGTGCCGCTGAAGGCGCCGGTCGCGGGCATCGCGATGGGCCTGATGAGCGAGGAAATCGACGGCGAAACGAAATATGTGGCCCTCACCGACATCCTGGGCGCGGAAGACGCGCTCGGCGACATGGACTTCAAGGTGGCCGGCACCAAAGACTTCGTCACCGCCCTGCAGCTTGACACCAAGCTGAACGGCATCCCCGCCGAGGTGCTCGCCGGGGCGCTGCTGCAGGCCCGCGAAGCCCGCTACACCCTGCTCGACGTGATGGCCGAGGCCATCTCCGAGCCGGACGAGATGAGCCCGTACGCGCCGCGCATCATCACCGTGAAGATCCCCGTGGACAAGATCGGCGAGGTCATCGGCCCGAAGGGCAAGGTCATCAACCAGATCCAAGAGGACACCGGCGCGAACCTGTCCATCGAAGACGACGGCACCGTTTACATCGGGGCCGACAACGGCGAGGCCGCCGAGGCCGCCCGCCAGGCCGTCAACGCCATCGCCAACCCGACGATGCCGGAGGTCGGCGAGCGCTATCTCGGCACCGTCGTGAAGATCATGCCGTTCGGCGCGTTCGTCTCGCTGCTGCCCGGCAAGGACGGCCTGCTGCACATCACCAAGCTGCGTTCGCTGGCCGGCGGCAAGCGCATCGAAAACGTCGAAGACGTGGTGAGCGTGGGCCAGAAGCTGCAAGTCGAGATCGCCGAGATCCAAGATCGCGGCAAGATCAGCCTCATCCCGGTCGTGGAAGAGGACGGCGGGGCGCCAGAAGCCGAATAGCGCCCAGGAATTCAGGCGGCAGTCCGGAGGCGGGCTGCCGCCGCTCCTTTAATCGCGATGTGGCGGCCTGCCGCCCCGGCATCGGGTAGGGTGAACGTTGTGCCGCGCAATCCCTCCCCGCGTGAGAGGATGTGCCCGGCTGTCCAACCTTGGAAGCGATACGAGGAG
>JAISTI010000180.1 GCA_031272685.1 Propionibacteriaceae bacterium
CGGCAGCAGCGGCAGCCAGTACCAGTTGGCCAGGCCGATGTCGATGCCGAAGGGGATCATGGGCGCGCCTTGGGCGGTGACGATATCGGAGGTGGACATCGACCCGGCGTAGAGGAACACCGCCGCGAAACACAGCCCCATCGAAACCTCGTAGGAGACCATCTGCGCCGAAGAGCGCAGCGCGCCGAGCAGCGAATACGGCGAATTCGAAGACCATCCGGCCAACACGAAGCCGTAGATGCCGACGGAGGTGACGGCCAGGATCAGCAGCACACCCACCGGCAGGTCGGTGACTTGCAGCCTGGTGGTGACGCCGAAAATCTCAACTTCGCCGCCGAAGGGGATGAGCGCCCAGGCGGTGAAGGCGGCGCAGCCGGAGATGACCGGCGCGAGCGTGAAGAGCGCTTTGTCCACCATTGAAGGCATGAAGTCTTCTTTGACAAGGAGTTTTGCCCCGTCGGCCAGGGCTTGGCCCAGGCCGAGCGGACCGTTCATGATCGGGCCTTTGCGGTGCTGCATTTTGCCGACGAGCCGGCGTTCGTACCAGACGTTGAAAATCGTCCACACGAGCAGCACGACGAAGACCACCACCACTTTGACCAGCACGAGCCACCACGGGTCGTTCATGCGCTCACCTCCTCTCCTTCGGCGGGCTCGAAGTCGGGGATGCCCTCCCCGGCTTCGGATCCCGCGGTTTCCGGCGCGGCGAGCAGGCCGGCCAAGTGCGCCAGCACCTCGGCGGCCGCCGGCACCCGGCCTTTGGCGATCAGCCCGACCGATCCGCGGCGGTGCTCCCAGTTCAGGAACGTGCCGGATTGCTCGGTGACGGTGGCGACCGGCAGCCAGACGTCCGCGCCGGCCGCATCGTCGCCGAGATCGGAAAGGCGGACGGTGAAGCCCATGCCGGCCTCCACAGCGTCGTCTCCGACCACCAGCGCCATCGAGGCGTTCAGCATGCGCTCGACATCCAGCCCGCCCTCGCCGGGCAGGCAGCCGGCGTCGATTGCGCCGATGGCGCCGACGTCGTTCGGGATCCAGGCCCAGCGGGCCGGGGACGTGGCGATCTGGCGCAGGGTTTCGCTGGCGCAGCGCTCGCCCGCCAGCACGATGGTGTTTTCGTCCAGCGCGGCGTCCTCAAGGGTTTCCACCAGTTCGGCTTTCAGCTTGGCGAGGGTGCGGCTCGGCTCGGCGGCCACGGCCACCACTTTCAACCCTTTGCGCAGGCCCTTGAATAGCCGCAGGAAGACGATGGGGGCGTCGGCTTCGGGGTCGAAATCGACGAGCACCACCTTGGCGGCGTTTTCGAGGTCGCGGTATTGCACGCTCTCAGCCAGCGCCTTGCCCTTAACCTGCTCAAGGAGGAAAGCGGCCTGATTCTCGTCTTTCACCCGCACCCGGTAGTCGATGGACGGCGTGCCGAGGGTGTCGCGGGCGAAGGCGGCGAAGGCGGCGGCGTTTTCGGCCGTCTGGCGCGGGCCGGGCAGCACCCCGGTCTTGAGCGCCTTGCGCAGCCCGGCGGCGGCGGCGGCCAGCGCCTCCGGCCAAGAGGCTTCGCGCATGGCGCCGCCGTCTTTGAGCAGCGGGGTGAGCGGCCGGTCGTCGGTGGCGCCGAGCGGCAGGTGGAAGCGGCCGCGGTCGCAGTTCCACTCTTCGTTCACCTCGGGGTTCACCCCGGCGAGGCGGCGGCGCAGCGAGCCGTGGCGGTGGTCGGCGCGCAGCGAGCAGCCGGCGGCGCACTGCTCGCAGGTGGTGTCCACCGAAACGAGGTCGAAGGGCCGGGCGTTGAAGCGGTAGTCGGCGGCGGTGAAAGCGCCCACCGGGCAGATTTGCACCACGTTTCCGGAGAAGACCGAATCGAAGGGCTCGCCGGGATAGCTGCCGACCTGCTGGTACGCGCCGCGCTCGGCGAGCGAGATGAACGGGTCGCCGGCGATTTCCTCGGCGAACCGGGTGCAGCGGGCGCAGAGCACGCAGCGCTCGCGGTCGAGCAGCAGCCGGTCGGTGATCTTCACCGGCTTTTCGTAGCGGCGCTTCACGCCGTCGAAACGGGATTCGGCCCGCCCGGCGGACATCGCCTGGTTTTGCAGCGGGCATTCGCCGCCCTTGTCGCAGATGGGGCAATCGAGCGGGTGGTTGATGAGCAGCAGCTCCATGATGCCCTCTTGGGCGGCTTTCGCCTTCGGCGAGGTGAGCTGCGTTTGCACCACCATGCCGGGGGCGACCGCCATGGTGCAGGACGTCTGCGGGGCGGGGAAGCCGCGGCCGTTGCCGGCGTCCGGGATCTCCACCAGGCACATGCGGCAGGAGCCGCGCGGGGCGAGCAGCGGGTGGTCGCAAAAGCGCGGGATGGCGATGCCGATGCTCTCGGCGGCCCGGATGACGGTGGTGCCCTTCGGCACTGAGACTTCGATGCCGTCGATGGTCAGCGTCACCAGCTCGGCGGGGGCGGTTTCGCTCATTTCGCACCTCCCGCAAATAGCGCCGAACGTTCGTAGGGGTAGGCCTCCCAAGCGGGGGTGGTGTAGCCCAGCTCGAATTCGGGCCGGAAGTGCTTCACAGCGCTGGTGACGCAGGCCACCGCGCCGCCGGCCAGCGCGCAGAAGCTCAGCCCGTTGATGTCGTCGCAGACGGCCAGCAGCTTGTCTACGTCGCCTTCCTGGCCTTGGCCGGCTTCGAGTTTCTTCAGCAGCTGCACCAGCCACCAGGTGCCTTCGCGGCAGGGCGTGCACTTGCCGCAGGATTCGTGTTTGTAAAACTCGCTCCAGCGCAGGGTGGTGCGCACGATGCTCGTGGTTTCGTCGAACACCTGCAGCGCCTTGGTGCCGAGCATGGTGCCCGCGCCCACCATGCCCTCGTAGTCGAGGGGCAGGTCGACGTCTGCCGGGGTGAGGATGGGGGTGGAGGAGCCGCCGGGGGTGAAGAATTTCAGCTCATGGCCGGCGCGGATGCCGCCGGCCAGCTCCAGCAGCTCGGCGAAGGTGGTGCCCAGCGGGGCCTCGTACTGGCCGGGGTTGGCCACATGGCCGGAAAGCGAGTAGATGGTGAAGCCCTTCGACTTCTCGGTGCCCATCGACTGGAACCATTCTGCGCCGTTGCGCAGGATGCTCGGGACGGTGGCGATGGACTCGACGTTGTTGATGACGGTGGGCGAGGCGTACAGGCCGGCCACCGCCGGGAACGGCGGGCGCAGCCGGGGCTGGCCGCGGCGGCCTTCCAGCGAGTCGAGCAGGGCGGTTTCTTCGCCGCAGATGTAGGCGCCCGCGCCGGAGTGCACGATGATGTCGAGGTCGAAGCCGGAGCCCTGGATGTCTTTGCCCAGCCAGCCGGCCTCGTACAGCTCGGCGACCGCCCCCTGCAGCCGCCGGGCGACGTGCGCGACCTCGCCGCGCACGTAGACGAACGCGGTGTGGCAGTGGATGGCGTAGCTGGAGATGACGATGCCCTCAAGCAGGGTGTGCGGGCTGGCCAACAGCAGCGGCATGTCTTTGCAGGTGCCCGGCTCGGACTCGTCGGCGTTCACCACCAGGTATTTCGGGTTCGGGTTGTCTTGGGGCACGAAGCTCCATTTCACGCCGGTAGGGAAGCCGGCGCCGCCCCGGCCGCGCAGGCCGGAGTCTTTCACGATGCCCATGACTTCTTCGGGGCTGAGGCCCAGCGCCTTCTTGGCGGCCTTGAAACCGCCGCCCGCAAGATATTTCTTCAGCTTCCAGGAGCGCTCTTGGCCCCAATTGGCGGTCAGGACGGGGGTGGGCACGACGCTCATTTCGACTCCCCCTTCCAGCCGCGCTCTTCGGCGGCCTTCTTGCCGCGCAGGCTGGGCTCCCCGGCGGAGATGCCTTCATCGGCCCGGCCGTCGTAGAAGCCGGCCAGCACCCGCTCGTTCTCCTGCCAGGAGGTGATCTTGGCGCCGCGGCGCGGCTGGACTTCCCGCCCGGCCGCGAGGTCTTCGAGGATTTTCACCGCCTTTTCGGGGGTCATGTTGTCCATGAACTCCCAGTTCAGCATCATGACGGGGGCGAAATCGCAGGCGGCGTTGCATTCGACGCGCTCCAGCGAGAACAGCCCGTCTTCGGATGTCTGCCCATCTTCGATACCGAGATGGTCGCTGACCGCCTGGTAGACGGCATCCCCGCCCATCACCGCGCACAGGGCGGTGGCGCAAATGCCTACCTGGTGCTTTCCGCCGGGCTGGCGGCGGTATTGGGTGTAGAAGGTGGCCACGCCCAGCACCTGCGCGACCGTCAGCCCGAGCAGCTCGGCCACCGCCTCGGCGCCCGCGTCCGAGACGTACCCCTCCACGCTCTGCAAAAGGTGGAGCATCGGCATCAGCCCGGAGCGCGGCTGCGGGTAGCGCTGCGCGATTTCCTGCAATTCGGCCATTGTCCGCTCGTCGATGGCGCTCATCGGTCCACACCTCCCATGACCGGATCGAGGGAGCCGATGGCCACCACGATGTCGGCGATCATGCCGCCCTCGCACAGCAGCGGGATGGCCTGCAGGTTGTTGAAGCCGGGGTCGCGCATGTGGACTCGGTATGGGTGCGAGCCGCCGTCGGAGACCACATGGCAGCCCAGCTCGCCCTTGGGCGACTCGATGGGCACGTACGCCTGCCCGGCCGGGACGGCGAAGCCGCCGGAGACCGTCTTGAAGTGGTGGATCAGCCCTTCCATGGACTCGCCCATGATGTGCTTGACGTGTTCGTGCGAGTTGCCTTGCCCGTCGGGGCCGACCACCAGCCGGGAGGGCCACTTCAGCAGCGGGTCGTCGATCATCACCGGCTGGCCGACGCTGGCCTCCAGCCGCTGGGCGGCCTGCCGAATAATCTTCAAGCTCTCCCACAGCTCGCGGATGCGCACCTTGTAACGGCCGTAGGCGTCGCAGGATTCTTCGGTGACGACGTCGAAATCGTAGGTTTCGTAGCCGCAATAGGGGGCTTGCTTGCGCAAATCCCAGGGATAGCCCGCCGAGCGCAGGCACGGCCCGGTGATGCCCAAGGCGAAGCAGGCCGTCAAGTCCATGTAGGCCACATTCATCATGCGGCCGCGGAAAATCGGGTTGTCGTCGCAGAACTGGTTGATTTCCGGGATCTTCTTCTCCAGCCAGTCGATGACGTCGTGCAACTGCGCCATCGCGTTTTCCGGCAGGTCGTTGGCGACGCCGCCGGGGCGGAAATACTCGTGGTTCATGCGCAGCCCGGTGACCGCCTCGAAGAAGTCGAGCACCATTTCGCGCTCGCGGAAGCCGTTCATGTAGACGGTGAGCGCCCCGATCTCCAGCCCGGAGGTGGCGAAGGCCACCATATGCGAGGCGATGCGGCACAGCTCCATCATCAGCACCCGGATTTCCTGGGCGCGCCGCGGGATTTGATCTTCGACGCCGAGCAGCCGCTCCACCGAGAGCACGTAGGCGGCCTCGTTGAACAGCGGGGCGACGTAGTCCATGCGGGTGACGAACGCGGAGCCCTGCGTGAAGGTGCGGTATTCCATGTTCTTCTCGATGCCGGTGTGCAGGAAGCCGATGCCGGGGCGGATGGAAAGCACCGTCTCGCCGTCGCATTCGAGCATCAGCCGCAGCACGCCGTGGGTGGATGGGTGCTGCGGCCCCATGTTGATGACGAGCACCTCGTCGGAGCGTTCGGCCTGCACCCGCTGGATGTCTTCGAAATCGCCGGCCTGGGCGGCGTCGTAGGCGTTTTCGTATTCCGCGCCGGGGGCGGCGTAGAAGTCGGTGCCGGGGGTGGTGCTCACAGATACCTCCTGCGCTGCTCGGCCGGGGGCACCTTCGCGCCCTTGAATTCGATGGGGATGCCACCGAGCGGGTAATCCTTGCGCTGCGGGTGGCCGGACCAGTCGTCGGGCATCAGGATGCGCGTCAGGTGCGGGTGGCCGTCGAAGACGATGCCGAACATGTCCCACGCCTCGCGCTCGTGCCAGTCGGCGGCCGGGTAGACCGGCACGGCGCTGGGAACGTGCGGGTCGGCGTCGGGGGCGGAGGTTTCGACGCGCAGCCGGCGGTTGTGCGTCATGGACTGCAACTGGTAGACGACGTGCAGCTCGGCCCCGGAATCTTGCGGGTAGTGCACCCCGGACAGGGAGGTGCAGTATTCGAAGCGCAGCCCGTAGTCGTCGCGCAGCGCCTGCAGCGCCTGCGCCAGCTTTTCGCGCCGGATGTGGATGGTGAGTTCTTTGCGGTGGTAAACCACCTTGTCGATGCTGCCTTCCACCAGCTCTTCCAGGCGGGCGACGGCGCCGTCCATCCAACCGCCGTATGGGGGCGGCTCGCCGACGGGCCACTGCGGCTGCCGGACGATGCCGCCGTAGCCGGAGGTGTCGCCGGTGCCGGACGACCACATGCCTTGCGTGCTCATCGCATCAGCCCCTTCTGGTTTTCGGTGGGCACCGCCGCGAGGGTGGCGGCCTCCATTTCGTCCCAAACCCGCTGCTCGTGCTTGGCCATCGGCCGCTTGAAGACGATCTGCTTCTTCAGCTTGAACATGGCGTCGATGAGCATGTCCGGACGGGGCGGGCAGCCCGGCAGGTAGACGTCGACGGGAACCAGGTGGTCACCGCCCTGCACCACCGCGTAGTTGTTGAACACCCCGCCGGAGGAGGCGCAGGCGCCCATCGCGATCACCCATTTCGGATTCGGCATCTGGTCGTACACCCGGCGCAGCACCGGGGCCATCTTCTGGCTTACCCGGCCGGAGATGATCATCAGGTCGGCTTGCCGGGGGGAGGCGCGGAACACCTCTTGGCCCCAGCGGGCGGCGTCGAAGCGGGCCCCGCCATAGGCCATCATTTCGATGGCGCAGCAGGCCAGCCCGAAGGTGGCCGGCCAGAACGACGCCTGCCTGAGCCAACCGAACACCGCCTCGAAAGTCGTCACCAAGACGCCTTCGGGCAGCTTGTCTTCAAGACCACCGGCCATCACTCACCTCAATCCCATTCCAAGCCGCCGCGGCGCCAGATGTACACATATGAGATGCCGATGGCCACGGAGAAAACCAGCATCTCGATGAGGGCGAAGAGCCCGAGTTGGTCGAAAGCGACCGCCCAGGGGTAGAGGAAGACGATTTCGACGTCGAAGACGATGTAGAGCTTGGCGATCTGTTAATACTACACGGGGAAGCGGCCGCCGCCGACCGGGGTGGGGGTGGGGTCGATGCCGCACTCGTAAGAGGAGTATTTCTCCTTGTTCTTGCGCCGCGGGCCGACGAAGGAGCTCAGCACCACGGCCACGCACATGAACAGCCCCGCCAAAGCCAGCAGGGCCACAAACGGGATATAGGGGTTCATCTGGTCCATGCGCGTCCCTTCCGCCGGTGTTCAGCCATTTGAGGCCAGCTTAGTGAATAAAGTGATGGCGCGGTCCATCCAATCACCATCTGCCTGATCGTAGAGGTGGGCCAGCAGCTTGTTCGTCAGGCGCATCAGGGTGGGACGGGGCAGCCCGTAGCGAACACACGCGCGCAGCACCCGCGGCCGGGTGATGAGCTTGGCGAAAACCTCCCCGAGGCGCAGGTACCCGGACCATTCGGCTTGCGCCCGCGCCGGGTAGGAACGCAGGGCGCGCTCGGCGGCCGGGGTGCCGAAACCCCTGGCCTTGGCGTCTACGATCGCCTCCGCCGCCCAACTGGCGGCCTCCAGCGCGTAGGCGATGCCCTCGCCGTTGAAGGGGCTGACCATCCCGGCGGCGTCGCCCACCAGCAGCAGCCCGTCTTTGTAGATGGGACGGCGGTTCAGGCACATCGGCAGCGCGGCCGAGCCGATTTCCCCTTCTTGGTTTTCGCAGGAAAATCCCCACTCGCCCGGCGTGTCGGCGAGCCAGCGGCCCAGCAACTCGCGGGTATTCGCCTTGCCGGCTCCCGGCCGGGAGCGCCGCCCGCCGGGCAGCAGCGTGCCGAGGCCGACGTTGCAGCGCCCGTCCCCCAATGGGAACGCCCAGCCGTAGCCGGGCAGCAGCTCGCCGGTTTTGCCGTCGCGCAATTCCAGCCAGGATTCGATCATGTCCCCGTCGCCCTTGGGGCTGCGGTAGTACGCCCGGGCGGCCACCCCCATCGGTTTGCGCGGGTCTTGGCGGATGCCCGCGGCCACCGCCAGCCGCGAAGAATTCCCGTCCGCCGCAACGCTCACCTGGGCGCGGATGCCGCAGGTGAGGCCGTCCACCCCGGAAAAGAAGCGCGCCCCTTGCGCGACGGCGTGCCGCACGAGAATCCAATCGAACTCTTTGCGGGCCTTGACAAGGCCGAATGCCGGGAACTCCTTCAACTGGGGCCAGGGCAGCTCCAGGCCGTTGCCGGGCCGGAACACCCCCCCATAGACGCGCAGGCCGGTGTTGCGCGGCCAGCTCGACTCGTCGGAGATGTCGATGCCGAGGCGGATGAGCTGTTTCACCGCGCGGGGGGTCAGCCCGTCGCCGCACACCTTCGCACGCGGGAAGGCGGATTTGTCGACGAGCACCACGTCCACCCCGTGCCCGGCGA
>JAISTI010000037.1 GCA_031272685.1 Propionibacteriaceae bacterium
TCCCAGACGCGCGGCCGCTGATGGTCACCATCGCCCCCGAATTGGACGGGGCGCTGGAAACAATCGCCTGGCTGAACGAAGCCGGCATTGTGGCGGCCATCGGGCACACCGGGGCGACATATGCCCAAGCCAGGGCGGGATATGCCGCCGGGGCGCGCGGCACCACGCATTTGTTCAACGGCATGCCCGAGCTGCTGCACCGCGAGCCCGGGCCGCCGCTGGCCGCCCTTGATTCCGGCGCCTATCTGGAGCTGATCTTCGACGGGCACCACGTTGCCCCCGAGCTGGCCGCCTGGATCTGCTTCCACTACCTGCAGCGCGCCGTCTTCATCACCGACGCCATGGCCGCCGCCGGTTTGGGCGACGGCGAGTACGCGCTCGGCGGGCTGCCCGTCACCGTGGAAGAGGGGGTGGCCCGGCTGCACACCGGCTCGCTGGCCGGCAGCACCATCACCTTGGAAGACGCGGTGGCAAACGCGGTGGCGAGCGGCGTCGGTCTGGAACGGGCGGTCGCGATGGCCACCGCCAACCCGGCGCGCTACCTGGCCCTCTCCGGCGTGGGCGGCTTCGCCCCCGGAGACAAGGCAGACCTGATCAGCCTGGACGAGCAGGGGCGCTTCCGCGGCTACGTGCTCTGAACCAGCTCTCAGGCCTTGGCGAGAATCACCTCGACGCCCGCTTTGCGGATCTTCTCCAGCGCCCGCAGGTCGGCGTCGGTGTCGGTGACCAGCACGTCCACCTGGTCGATGGGGCACATGGTTGCCATGGTGGTGCGGCCGATTTTCGAGCTGTCCACCACCACGATCACCCGCTGGGCGGCGCTGGCCATCGCGCGGTTGGTGCGGGCCTCGGTCTCGTCGTGAGTGGTGACGCTGTCGGCGGTGATGCCGTCCGCGCCCAGGATCGCGGCGCCGAGGTTGACGGCCTTGAAAGTGTTCTCGGCCAGGATGCCGACCAGCTCCAACGACTCCGGGCGCAGGATGCCGCCGGTCATGATGACGTTGATTTCGGGGTAGGCGGTGATGAGCTGGCCGACGGTGAGCGAGTTGGTGACGATGCGCAGTTGGTCGTAGCCGGCCAGCGCCAGCGCCCGGGCGACGGTGACCGCCGTGGAGCCGCCGCCGATCCCGACGGCGTACGGATGGCGCGGAATTAGCTTGATGACTTCGCGGGCGATGGCCCGCTTCGCCTCTTGCGCGGAAATGCGCAAATGAATTGGCAATTCTTGCCGCGTATCGGCCAATTCGGCCCCGCCGTGGACGCGCGTCAACAGTTTCTGGTCGGCCAGCACCGCGAGGTCGCGGCGAATGGTGGAGGTGGAGACGCCCAGTTCGCGCGCCAAGTCGTCGATCCCCGCCGCGTCACGCTCAGCGAGCACGTCCATGATCTGCGTCATGCGGCGGGAGCGCTTCCCGCCAACGGTGGGCACTGCCCGGTCATACACGGTTGCCATACGCGCGTCCTTTCGATCCGAAAATGCAGACTAACTGCGCACTTTCAGCCAAATCATCCTGCTACTTGCGCGATTAGACAAGTGGGGAAGAAGATGGCGGCAATGGGAAAACACGTCGTAGCAGCCATCGACATCGGCGGCACCTTCATCAAAGGAGCGCTGGTGGATCTCAGCGCGGACGGCGCGATCATCTGGTCTGAATCCACCCCCTCGCATGCCGCCGAAGGCTGGGAAAAGGTCGTCGAGGCCACCGTCTCCTTCTCCCGGCAAGTGCTGGCCGCCGCCGCCGCGCACGGCGGGCGCGCCGACCTGCTGGCGGCCTCCGTGCTGGGCATCTTCGACGAAGAGCGCGGGGTCGCCGTCACCGCGGCGAACATCGACTGGCGCGACCTTCCCCTGCAAGACCTGCTCTCCGAACGCCTCGGCGTGCCCGTCGTGGCCAGCCACGATTCCATCGCCGGCCTGGCGGAAGCCGTCTTCGGCGTCGGCCGCGGCGCCCGCACCGTTATGACCACCGCTTTCGGCACCGGCATCGCCGGATCGTTGGTCTACAACGGCGTCCCGTATCGGGGGGCGCATTTCATGGCCCTGGAAATCGGCCACCTGGCCGTCCCCGGGTTCACCGAGCGCTGCGGCTGCGGCGGCATCGGGCATCTGGAGGCCGTCGCCTCGGCCGGGAGCATCGGCCGGCGCTACCGGATTGCCGCCGGGGAGCCCGCCGAATCCGGCTCCGACTCCCGCCGGGTGCTGGAACTGGCCACCGCCGGCGACGAGTTGGCGTCGCGCATTTGGGAAGGGGCGATGGACGCCATCGGCTTCAGCTTCATGCAATGCGTCACCCTGCTCGACCCGGACGTCATCGTGCTGGCCGGCGGGCTGGCGAAAGCGGGCGAGCCGCTGCGCTCCGCCATCGAATCCCGGCTGCAATCGGCCCGCAGCTTCCAGCGGCTGCCCGAAGTTCTCATCTCCACCCTCGGCGACCAGGCCGGCGTGGTGGGCGCAGCCATCGCCGCCGCCCGCAAGGCCGGTTGAACCCCGCGTCCAAGAACCGCCGCAAACCCGCCCACCTGTCAAGGCCGTCTTGCGCGCCGTTTCCATAACGATTCCATAACGGCGGGGCACTTCACGCGCAACATCCGTGTTACAGCGGTTCATTTTGATTGCGCACTAACTCTTCAAGGCTTAACACGCCCGCACCCCTGCGCTAACGTCCAAGGTACCGACTATCCCACTGAAGGAGTGGAAATATGAAAAAGCATCTCATCGGAGCTCTGGCGCTGACCACGGTCACCGTACTGGCGCTCAGTGGTTGCGGCGGGGGCGCCGAGCCCACCAGCGAGCAGACCACCGACACCACGGAGCCGACGGCCGTCCAGACGACCGATACCTCCGAGGCCACCCCGGTCACCATCAACTTCATGGCCTCCATCTACTCGGACAACACCAAGGGCCTGTATGAGGGCTACATCGCCGAGTTCAACAAAGAACACCCCGAGATCACCATCAACCTCGAAATGCAGTCTTGGGACAACATCAACGACGTCATCAAGACCAAGGTCCAGGCCGGCGAGCCGCCGGACTTGCTGGAGATCGACGCCTTCTCGAGCTACGTCGAAGACGACCTGCTCTACTCCGCGGACGAGGTGCTCTCGCCCGAGACCATCGCCGACTTCCAGCCCTCGTTCGTGGCCAACGCCACAATGGACGGCAAGCAGTACGGCTTCCCGTCCATCGCCTCGGCGCGCGCGCTGTTCTACAACGACGACCTGTTCACCCAGGCCGGCCTTGATCCCACCAAGGATCTGCAGAGCTGGGACGAGGTTTACGACGCCGCCAAGAAGATTTCTGACCTGGGCAAGGACATCTACGGCTACGGCATGCCGCTGGGCGCCGAGGAAAACCAGGCGCAGCTCGGCATCTGGGCGTTCACCAACGGCGGCTCCTTCGGCGACGCCGAGACGCTGACGATCAACGACCCGAAGAACATCGAAGCCGCCGAGTTCATCAAGAAGATGGTGGACGACGGCGTGACGCAGCCCGACGCCGGCGCGACGGACCGCACCCCGATGTTCAACAACGTGTTCTGCCAGGGCAAGATCGGCATGATGGTCGGCCTTCCGCCGTTCATCGGAATGCTCGCCGAGCAGGCCCCCGACATGAAGTACTCGATCCACACCCATCCGGGCAAGGAAGCGGGCACGACCTCCACGCTGGGCGTGGCCGACCACTTCATGATCTTCAAGACCGGCGACGAAGCCAAGGGCAAGGCCGCCGGCCTGTTCCTCGACTTCTTCTACCGCCCGGAGAACTACGCCAAGTTCGTCGACACCGAGGGCTTCCTCCCGGTGACGGTCTCCGGCGCCGCCGCCTCCACGAACCCCGATTTCGCGGCCTTCAACGCGGCGCTGCCCACTGCCAAGTTCTATCCCTCCACCAACCCCAAGTGGGGCTCGGCGCAGGGCCTGATCCAGCAGCAGTTCGGCACCATCGCCCAGGGCGCGGATCCCAAAGAGGTCTTGGACAACATCCAAGCCGAGATCGATTCTGAAATCTGATCTGCGGATAACTGAATAACATTCTATATGA
>JAISTI010000066.1 GCA_031272685.1 Propionibacteriaceae bacterium
GGTGTCCGAAATGAAGAACCTGAAGGCGCTGCAGTTGCTCTCAGCCGGCTACGAGAACTATCTTCCGTGGCTTCCACAAGGGGTTTTACTCTGCAACGGCGCGGGCATCCACGACACCGCCACCGCCGAGCTGGCCGTCGCGCTGGCGCTGACCAGCCTGCGGCATCTGGACGAATACGCCCGCAACATGACCTCCGGGCTGTGGAAACTGCACTTTTCCGACTCGCTGGCCGACAAGCGCGTCACCATCTTCGGATATGGCCGGATCGGCAAAGCCATCGAGCGCCGCGTCTCAGCATTCGAGCCGGAAAGTATCACCAGAGTGGCCCGCAGCGCCCGCACAGAAGACGGAAAGCCGGTGCACGGCTTCGCCGAATTGGACGAGGTGCTGCGCCGCACCGACGTGCTCTTCCTGATCGCGCCGCTCACTGCCGAGACGGAGGGAATTGTCAACGAACGCACTCTCGCGCTACTGCCCGACAAAGCCCTGGTGGTGAACGTCGCCCGCGGCAAGGTGGTCGTCACCGAAGACCTCGTAGCCGAATGCGCCAGCGGGCGGCTGCGCGCCGCGCTCGACGTGACGGATCCCGAGCCGCTGCCGCCGGACCACCCGCTCTGGACCACCCCCGGGGTGTTCATCAGCCCACACGGCGGCGGGCAGGCCAAGGCGTTTTTCCCGCGCGCCACCCGGATGCTGGCCCCGCAACTGCGCCGCTTCGCCGCCGGGGAGCCGCTGGCCAACGTGGTGGCCCCATGAGGGTCGCCCGATTTGCCGCCGCCGACGGCGAGCCGCGCTACGGGATGGTCGAACTGGCCCAAGACTGCGGCGAGCACCCCGAGACCATCGCGGTGGTGAGCGCCGACCCGCTGGCCGGGCCGGTGCACTACACCGGCGAGCGGCTGCTGCTCGCCGACGTGCGCCTGCTCGCGCCGGTGCTTCCCCGCTCCAAAGTCGTCGGCATCGGAAAGAACTACGCCGACCACGCCGCCGAGATGGGCACCGGGATTCCCGCCGAGCCGCTGGTGTTCCTCAAGCCCAACACCTCGGTGATCGGCCCCGGCGAGGCCATCGTGAAGCCGCCCGAGTGCGAGCGGCTGGATTACGAGGGCGAGCTGGCGGTCGTCATCGGCCGGATTTGCCGCCGGGTGCCCATCGTGCGCGCCGCCGACGTGATTTTCGGCTACACCGTCGGCAACGATGTGACCGCCCGCGACCTGCAGGACCGCGACGGGCAGTGGACCCGCGGCAAGGGCTACGACACCTTCACCGTGCTCGGCCCCTGGATGGTGACGCACCTGGGCCTGGACGAGGCCGCCCACCTCGACATCACCACCAAGCTCAACGGCGAAGTCAAGCAATCCGAAAGCACCGCCGCCATGCTGAACCCCATCCCGCGGCTAATCGAGTTCGTCTCCAGCTTCACCACCCTGCTGCCCGGCGACGTCATCCTCACCGGGACGCCCGCCGGCATCGGCCCGATGCTGCCCGGCGACTCGGTGAGCGTTTCCGTCTCCGAAATCGGCACGCTGGCGAATCCCGTGGTGGCGGAGGCGTAGATGCGCCTGCCGCTCATCAACCTGCCGCTCGCCGACCCGCCTGCGGGAGTGGAATACCCGTTCACCCTCGACCAGCGCCGCCCCGACGGGCAGGCGGACAGCTCGGTGGTGAGCCGCTGCCTCATCGGCATTGTCGTCGGCGTGGTGGCGTTCGCCATCCTGGTGCCCGCCAGCGCCTCCGGGATGGGTTTGGCGGCGGGCATGCTGGCCGGAGCCGCCGATTTGGAGGCCTTCCAGCAGCAGGTTGTGGACATGTCCACCCCGCTCGGCATGGTGATCCGGCACCTGTCCCTGGGCTTGCTCATCCTGATCGCCTTCGGGCTGTACGTGGGGCTGCACCGGCGCCGTGGCCGCTGGCTGAACTCGGTGCAGCCGGGTTTCCGCTGGCGCTTTTGGCTGCTGGCCTTCGGCATCTCGCTGCCCGGTTTGTTCATTGTGATGTGGGCCACCAGCGGTTTCACCCTCGCCGCACCCAACCCGGAGCCGGACTGGGCGTCCTTCCTGGTGGCCATCGTGCTCACCGCGCCCATCCAGGCGGCCGCCGAAGAGTTCTTCTTCCGCGGCTATCTGCTGGCCGCCATCACCCCCGCCACTTCGAACAAGTGGGTGGGCGTGGTCTTCGCCGCCGCCTTTTTCGCGTTCTTCCACGGCTCCCAGAACTGGCCACTGCTCGCCGACCGCTTCGCCTTCGGGATCCTGGCCGGGGCGCTCGTCATCCTCACCGGCGGTCTGGAGGCCGCCATCGCCGCCCATGTGGCCAACAACTTGATCGCTTTCTCCTACGCCACGCTGACTACTTCGGTGTCCGCCGCGGCCGCGACCTCCGAGATCACCTGGGGGGCGGCCGTCCTCGACGTGGTGGGATACGCGGCGGTCGCCGCGCTGCTGTACCTGCTGGGGCGCAAGCTGAAAGTGGCCACCACCACCCCCTGACGCCAGTGCTGGCTGATGCCGCTGGGCCGAGGTTCAGCGGCGGCGCAGCAACGCCGCCAACGCCACCAGCGCGCTTCCGGCGGCGACCGCCTGGGTCAGGCGCAGCTGCCGCCGGGCGCCGCGCCGCAGCTTGGCGAGCTGCGCTTCGCTGAGGCGCACTTCCAACTGGCCGGAGTCGAGCCGTTTGCTCAGCGACACCAGCCGTTTGGCGGTGGCGGGCAGCTCCCGCAGCAGCTCCAGCCCGTCGCCGAACACCGTCTGCCAGATGTTGGCGCCGGGCAGGGCCTGGCGCACATACGGCTCCAGCACCGCCACCACGTCGAGTTTCGGATCGAGCGCGTAGACGTCGGTGATGACGGTGATGAGCGCCTTGCCCAGGAAGGTGATGTTTCCCGGCAGGCTGATCGGCTGGGTGAGGATGAATTCGCGCAAGTCGTCGAGCAGCTTCGAGTCGATGTTGAAGCGCTCCAACTCCACCTGCATGCCGCGTCCGGACATCATGGTGTCGAGGAAGGACTCGCCCGCCATCATGCTGGGAAGGTCGCCCATCATCGTCTGGATGAGCGGCATGACCCCTTCTTCGATGAGGCGGGTGTCGGCGCCGGGGGCGAGGAAGCCCAGGTGTTGCAGGCTTTCCACCACCGCCCCGCTGTCGGAGGAAAAGACGGCCACGATCAGCTCGGTCAGCCCGGCGCGCAGGTCGTCGCCGATGCGGCCCACTTGGCCGAAGTCGATCAGCTGGATGACGCCGTCGGGCCGGACGAAGATATTGCCGGGGTGCGGGTCGGCGTGGAAGAAGCCGTCGCCGAGCAGCATCTGCAGGTAGATTTCGAGCAGGTTGACGGCCACCTGGTGCCGGTCCACTCCGAGGGCGTCCAAGGTTTCCAACTCGTTGATTTTCACCCCGTCCATGAACTCCATGGTGAGCACCCGGGCGCG
>JAISTI010000069.1 GCA_031272685.1 Propionibacteriaceae bacterium
ACGTTCGGAAGGTCGAAGGAGATGTTCTTGGCGGTGGTGGTGGCGTCGGTGATGCTGAGCGCGTCGACGGCCGTCCCGGACGACCCGTCGAGGCAATCCGACATCGAGAAGCCGGTGCAGTCTTTTACGGTGATGCTGTACGGGGCTTTGCCCGCCAAGAACCCGGAGAGGGTGTCCTCGACGTGGATGCGGCTTTGGAAGACCCGCCCGGAATCGGAAACGCCCTTGTCGGAGGAGACGATGAGCTTGTAGACGATGGTGTGGTAGTCCTCGGCGTTGGGGATGTTCACCTCGGAATAGGGACGCTCCACCAGGGAGGGGAAGACCCAGCCGGATTCGGGCTGCGCCACCGTCTTGGTCACCGCCCACGACTCGCTGGCGGTGTTGGTGAGGGTGACGGTGGCCGACTCGCCGTGCCCGCTGGCCGCGACGATGCCGGTGTCGGTCTGGCCGTTGCCGGAGATGCCCTCGGCTTGGTACATGTAGGCCTGCACCGCGAAGGTGGTGGCGTCGGGGGTGGAGCCGTTGTCGAAGCGGTATTGCACTTCAAGGGTGGGCACCAGCAGCGCGCCGAAGCTGGACTGCTTCCAGATCAGCAGGGCCTGGGGGATGACGGCGCCGGTGGCCGGGTTCACGTAGTTGGTGCGCAGCTCGACGGCGCCGTTTCCGGCGTCGACGAAGGTGTGGCACTGCCGGTTTTGGAGCTGGGTGGAGGTCAGGCAGAGGTCTTCGTGGGCTGGGATGACGATGAGCACGCCGGTGCCGGAGGTGCTGGGCAGGCCGGTGGCGTCCGCCTCCAGGTTCACTTTCAGGATGTCGCCGGCGGGGACGGTGGTGGCGCCGGTGCCGGTGAGGGTGAGCAGGAAGCCAGGGTTGATGTCGTCGATGGAATCCGCGCCCAGGCGGAAACCGGAGCGGGTTTGCGCGGTGGCGGACGGGGTGGACGATTCCCGCGCCAGCGGGGGGGTCGCCGTCGGCTCGGTGGTGGTTGGCTGGGTTTCCGCCGGCGTGGACGCCGAGGTTTCGGTGGCGGTGGGTTCGGTGGTGGTCGGTTCGGTCTGCGGCGGCTCCGCCACCGGGTCTGCGGCTGGCGCGGTTTCGGCGGCCTTGTCCGCGTCCGTCTCCGCGGTGCCATCCGGGTCGGCCGCGGTCTGCGACGCTGACGGCTCGGATTGCGGCTCCGGGGTCGGATCGGCGTAGGCCGTCAGACTCACTCCAAAGCTGATGGTGAAAGCCAGCAGCAGCGACAGAAATCGCTTCGTGCCCTTATTCTTCATGATTTGCACCTCACACTTAACGCGCTGTCCCCTCCAAGGATTGTCGCGCGACCCCCGATTCCTTACGATTGCTCCCCAGTTCCGTCAAGCCTAGCTGAGGAGTCCAAAAACTGGAAGACCCGCAGGCCGAGTCTGAACCAAGAAATTAGCTACATTCGCCGTCTCCCGGACGCAGCAATTCGTACACTTCTTGGCACATCGGGCAGACCGGGTACTTTTCCGGGCTGCGCGAAGGCACCCAGATTTTCCCGCACAGCGCCTGCACCGGGGTGCCCATCACCAGCGCCTCCGTGAGCTTGACTTTGTCCACGAAATGGGCGAAGCGATCGTGGTCGCCGTCGTCCAGCTGCTCGCGAACCCGCTCGTCCAGCAGGGTGGCGCCGCCTGCCTGTCCTTCTGCCATGGGGCAAGCCTAGCTTGCGAATTCTGGAAAGTTCGCACCATGTTTTCACCATTTTCCATTGAGCCGCCGCTGCCCTGTCGTTAGGCTGAGGGTATGGAACCTGGGTCGTATTTGGCGCAACTGGCCGAGGAGTTCGGCATCAGCACCGAATTCTGGAATTTCAACGGCGAGCGCATCCTCGCTTCCGACGAGGCCATCATCGGCATCCTGGCGGGGTTCGGTGTGGACGCCGCCGACGACGAGAAGGCGCAGGCCGCGCTGGAAGAGCGCCGCAATTCGCTCTGGCTGCGCACGCTGCCGCCGTGCATCGTGCAAACCCAGGGCCGCTCGTGGCGGGTGTTCGTGCACGTCCCGCACGGCAATTGGGTGTATCTCACCGTCATCACCGAAGACGGCAATTATTGGCAGATTCCGCAGGCCGACCATTTCGTCCCGCCGCGCATGATCCGCGGCAACCTGGTGGGCGAGGCGGCCTTCGACCTGCCCGGCGAGCTGCCGCTGGGCTACCACCGGCTGCAGGCCACTACCGAGGGCGGGGTGTACGAGACCGAGCTGGTCGTCTCCCCGGCCCGGCTGCACCCGCCGCGCAAACTCGGGCCGAACCGCGCCTGGGGGTATGCCACGCAGTTGTATTCGCTGTCATCGCAGGGGTCTTGGGGGATGGGAGATCTCAACGACCTCGCCGATGTGTCGGTGTGGGCCGGCGGCGACACCGGCGCCGATTTCGTGCTCATCAACCCGCTGGCGGCCGCCTCCCCGATACCACCGGTGGAGGATTCCCCGTATCTGCCCACGCACCGCCGATTCATCAACCCGCTGTACATCCGCCCGGAGTGGATCGAGGAATACGCCGACCTGACCGAGAAAGAGCGCGGGAAGATCGCCGCCATCAAGGCCAAGCTGGCGGCCGATCTGGAAGGCGGCGAGTTCATCGAGCGCGACAAGGTGGTCGCCGCCAAGATGGCCGCGCTGCGGCTGGTGTTCGCGCTGAAGCGCCGCCCGGCGCGGGAAATCTCGCTGCAGACGTATGTGCGCCGCGAGGGCGAGGAT
>JAISTI010000195.1 GCA_031272685.1 Propionibacteriaceae bacterium
AAGGCGGGCAGGGCGTCGGCGGCGACGGCACATTCACCATCCGCATCTCCGACACCTCCGACTACTACCGCATCTGCGTAGAGAATTACGGCCCCGGCGAGTTCAGCCCGGTCTTCACCCTCGAAAACACCGCGGCGAACTGCCATGTGCTCTCTCCCGGCACCCACACCGGGCTGGCGCTGCGCTACGGAAACTGGGTGCCCGACGACCCGGCCACCGAGCTGGAAGTGCCCGGCAATCAAGACGGCGGTGGCGGCACCCAGACCGAGCAGCCGCGCAGCGCCGAACAGGATTCCCCGTCGGACACCGCCGACGGCTCGCAGAGCGCCACCACCGACCCGCCGAAGAGCACCCAAACCCCGCAAGCCGTCCCGGCCGCGGTCGCCGCCTATAAGCCGTCCCCCACCGGCTCGGCGAAGGTGGGCGGCACCCTCAGCGCCGCCGCCATTCCGGCGGGGTGGAGCGCCAAATACCAATGGACCCGCGACGGCGCCGCCATCTCCGGCGCGACCAGCGCCAAGTACAAGCTGACGGCCAAGGACGCCGGTCACAAGGTCGCGCTTACCGTCACGCTCAGCAAGGCCGGCTACGAAACCGCCGTCAAGACGTCCACCGCCACGAAAGTGCCCCAGCTCACCCCCACGGTGAGCGCCAAGCTCGCCAAGGCCACCGTGAAGGCCAAGAACCGCGCGGTCGTGAAGGTGAGCGTGAAGGCGTCCGGGCTGAAACCTGCCGGAAAGGTCAAGGTTAGCTACGGCAAGAAGTCCGTCACCGCCACCGTGAAGAACGGCAAGGCGTCGGTGAAGCTGCCCAAACTCAAGAAGGGCAAATACACCGTCAAGGTCACATATCTCGGCACCGCCGAACTGAAGAAGCAGGCAGCCAAGAAGGCACTGAAGCTGAAGGTGAAATAGCGCCGCTCAATCGGCGACGACCGCCAAGTGCCCCTTGCGGCGGACGACCGGCGGGGGCGGCGGCTCGTCAGCCAAACCCACCCGGCGGATAGCGGCCGCCAAGGCTTCCAAGTCCGGCTCGGAGACGGCCGTCTGGCTGTATTCTCCCGGCAGCCGCTCAATTTGCCAGCCGTTCGGAACTTTCAACGAGGTGGCGTGCTCCAGGCACAGGTCGTAGGCGCCGGGCTCGGGGCGCAGCGCCAGCGGGCCAATCACCGCCGTGGCTTGGCCATATGACATCGTCAGCGTGGCCACCGCCGGGGACGGGCAGGCTGTGCGCGAGCAGCGCCGGTTTATCACCCTCCAAGGCTAACCGCCAAGTTGCCCGCATCCGTGGATTGCCCCGGTGAAAAACGTTAGGGTGGCATCGTGCTGAGCGCTCAGATTTTCAAGCCGGGCGACATCCGTGGGGTCGCCACCGGCCCCGACGCCCAAATCGACGCCGCCGGCGCCTGGGCGCTGGGCGCGGCTTTCGCCGAAGTCTTCGGCTTGGACGGCCGCGAATTCGTCATCGGCCATGACGCGCGCGCGGGCAGCGTGGAATTCACCCAGGCGTTCATCAAAGGGGCCGACAGCCGGGGGGCGGGCGCCATCCAGATCGGGCTCAGCTCCACCGACGAGCTGTGGTTCGCCTCCGGCAAGCTCGGCCTGCATGGGGCGCAGTTCACCGCGTCCCACAACCCGCCCGGCGACAACGGGGTGAAATTCTGCCTACCGCGGGCCAAGCCCATCTCCCCCGAGTCGCTGCTGAAGCTGAAACAGCTCGCGCTGGCCATCGACGCCCAGGGCGACGCCACCGTCCTGATCTCCGAGCCGCTGCCGGTACGCAAATACGAAGTGCAGCCCGACTACGTCGAATACCTGCACTCGCTGGTAGACCTGAACGGCATCCGGCCGCTGCGGGTGGTGGTAGACGCCGGCAACGGCATGTCCGGGCTCACCGCCGAAGACGTGCTGGGCCCCGCAGTGGATGTGATCGGCCTGTATCTCGACGTGGACGGCACCTTCCCGAACCACCTGCCGAACCCGCTGGAGCCGGAAAATCTGGCCGATGTGCGCGCGGCGGTGCGCGACCACGGCGCCGACCTCGGCCTGGCCTTCGACGGCGACGCCGACCGCTGTGTTTTCATCGACGAGCACGGCGAGCCGGTGAGCGCCACCGCCATCATCTCCCTGATCGCCAGCGAGGAACTGAGCCGGGAGCCGGGGGCGGCGATTGTCGTCAACACCATCACCTCCCGCGCGGTCACCGACACCATCGCCGCTTGCGGCGGGCGCGCCGTCACCGCCCCAATCGGCCACACCTTCATGAAGACGGCCATGGTGGCGCACGACGCCGTCTTCGGCGGAGAGCACTCCGCCCACTATTACTTCCGCGATTTCTGGGGCGCCGACACCGGGATGCTCGCCGCGCTGTACATCATCGCCTGGCTGGGGCACTCCGGCCAGACGATGTCGCAGCTCGTCGCCGGCCTGCCGGAATACGCTTTCTCCGGCGAGATCAACTTGCGGGTGCCCGACCCGCGCGCCGCCATCCGGACGGTCGCGGCGCTCTTCCCCGGAATGGAGCCCGATTACGGCGACGGCCTGTATTTGAGCGCGCCGGATTGGTGGCTGAGCGTGCGGATGTCCAACACCGAGCCGCTCCTGCGCCTTAATGTGGAGGCCAAAGACGCCAAGACCATGGAGTCGCTGCGCGAGCGCGCGCTGGCGGCGATCAGAAAGGAAACCCGATGACCGACCTGCCCCCCGACATCCTCGACATCCTCGCCTGCCCGTCCTGCCACGCGCCCCTCGCCCTCGACGTCGACGCCGCCGAACTGGTCTGTTCCGGCTGCGGGCTGGCCTATCCGGTCAAAGACGGCATTCCGGTGCTGCTGATAGACCAAGCCCGCCAGACATGAGCGTTTCCCGGCACGCTAGAATCCCGTAGGTGAGCACGACTCCCGACGACCAGGGCCTCTGGTCTTGGCTGTATGAGGAGTCCGACAAAGACGAACCCGATTTGGCGCGCGTCCGCGTCACCGCGCTGGTGCTGGGCGGCGGCCAAAATGCCGGCATCGATACTGGAATCCTGGCCCGCTCCACGGTGCGGCCGGCAGAGGTCGTCTATTACACCGGGCCGGACACCCCGATCGGCGGCGAATGGGTGTGGCTGCTCACCCCCACCGCCGACCCGGAACCCGACGCGTTGGAAAAGCTGCTGCTGCGGGCGCTGGGCAACCCGCGCTACGAGGTGGTGGGGGCGCTGAGTTTGGAGCCGCGCTCCCGCATCCCGGTGGACGTGATCCGCACTTTCGGCCTGACAGTGGCCGGCAGCGGCCGAGTGCGTTCCCTGACCTATCCGGGCGAGCTGCAGCAGGGCCAACTGCGGCCGACGCCGGCGCTGGGCGCTCCGGTTTCGGGCCTGCTGGTGCGAACCTCGCTGTGGGAATTCCTCGGCGGCGTGAACCCCGCCTTGCCGCAGGAAGTTTGGGGTTTGGATTTCGGCTGGCGGGCGAACCTCAGCGGGGCCGAGGTGGTGATCGAGCCGGACGCCGAGGTCGTCAGCAACAGTTTCGTGGATTTGGCAGCCGAGCGGGCTGGCGGGCTGGCGCTGATGAGCGCCCACACCCGGGCCTGGCTGCGGCCGCTGCGCTGGGTCTCCATGACCTTCTGGACGTTGGTAGCCGCCGCCGGCTTCCTGCTCGGCAAGGACTTTTGGCGGGCTGGGCAGGAGTTGCGCGGCTGGTTCCGCTGGGCGACGGGCCGCGTCGGCCGCGGCGTCGGCAAAGACCTGGCCGTGCTGCCCATCACCCCGGCATCCGCCAAAGCCACCAAGAAGTTGCTGCCGAGCCCGTGGCGCAGCCTGCGCCGGGCCGCGCACTTGGCCGCCGAGCGCTTCTCCGACTGGGCCGGCAGCTTCGTCGACCGCATCTACACCGGCGAAGACGACATCACCATCGACGACATGACCAGCGACGAGTTCACCGCTGGCGCCGGACAGCGGCGGGTCTCCCCGGTGGTCGTCGGCTTGGGCGTCAGCCTGGTGGGCGCGCTCGCCGCCGCCCGCAACCTCTTCGGCGAAGGCTACCTGCGCGGCGCCTGGCTGCTGCCGCCCGCCCAGGACGCCTTCGGGCTGCTGGGCCAGTATCTGGATTGGACTCCCGGCGACCCGGCCAGCGCCAGCCCGCCCTGGACCGGCCTGTTCGCCTTGGCCTCGTTCGTCACCGCCGGGCAGCCCGATTTGCTGGCGGCCATCCTGCTTATCGCCGGGGTGCCGCTGAGCTGGCTGGCCGCCTACCGGCTGGCCCGCACCCTGGTCGACGACCACCTGGTCCCGGCCATCGCCGCCGCCGGGTACGCGCTGCTGCCCGCCGCGTCCGGCGCGCTCAACGCCGGCGGTCTCGGCGTGGTGGTCTGGACGCTGCTTTTGCCGCTGCTCGGCTACTCCTGGCATTGGTGGCGCACCGCCGGGGCCGGCTCGTGGCGGGGGGCCGCCGAGCTGGCGCTCTGGCTGCTGATCGGTGTCGCGTTCTTCCCGCCGGCCTGGCCGCTGGTGTTGGTGGTGGCGGCGTTGGCGCTGCGCAAGGCGCGCTCGCTGAAGACGGTGGCGCAATGGCTGCTGGTTGTCGCCAGCCCGGCCTTGCTCTTGTTCAGCCCGTGGACGGCCGCGCTGGTCGAGTGGCCGGGACGGCTGCTGTCCGGGATCTCGCCGGTGCTACGGCAGGCGGCGGCCGCGCCGCCGTGGCAAATCCCGCTGATCTACGGCCACGGTGAATTCGGCCCGCCGCTGTGGGTGCTGTCGGCCTGTGGGGCGCTGTGGCTGATCGCCTTCCTGGGCGCGTTCCGGCGCAAACGGGCCAGATGGGCGCTCGCGGCCGCCACCGTGGCCGCCGCCACCGCAATCGCGGCGTCCCACCTTGTCATTGAGGTGAACCCCGGCGTGAGCGTGAACCTCGACGTCACCGAGCTGACCATCCTCATGGGCGGGGCGCTGCTGCTCAGCGTGGTGCTGGGCTTCCAAGGGCTGACCCGCTCGCTGCGCAAACGCACCATGGGCCTGCGCCACCTCGGAATGCTCGGCGTCACCGCCCTCGGCATGGCCGGCATCTTGCTGGTGGGCGGCTGGTGGGTCTGGGCCGGGCAGACGCAGGTGGAACGCGCAGCGGCCAGCGAACTGCCGGCCTTCGTCGCCAACGCGCTTTCGGAAGCGGCGCCGCACCGGGTGCTGGCCTTGCGGTTGGAAGACGACATGCTGAGCTGGGCGCTGGTAACCGACCACAGCCTGCGGCTGGGTGAGGCCGAAACCGGCAACTGGCTGGGCGGCTCGGCGGAATTGCGCCAGCAGGCCGAAAACGTGGTGCGCCGCCTCGGCGCGGGCAGCGAAGACGACGAACTGCTGCCCGACTTGCAGGCGTTGAACGTGGCCTTCATCTGGCTGCGCGGCGGCACCCAAGACGTCATCACCGGCATCTCCAACACCCCCGGCCTGGGCTCGGCCGTCGGCGCCGAAGATATGAGCGTGTGGGACGTGCCCGACTCGCCCGCCATCCCGGCGGCGGCGGAACACGCCTACCCGTGGTGGGCTTGGTGGCAGTTGGGCGGGCTGGCGCTGCTCGTCATCGTGGCGCTTCCGGAGGTGCGGGTGCGCACCGACGCCCGCGCGCCAAAGCGCGGATTGGGGGACGAGCGGTGAAACCGAGGCAGTGGATTCTGAACGCGGTGTCGGCGCTGGTGCTGGCGGCCGCCGTCTGGGCCGGGCAGGCAATCCCCGCCGCCGAAATCCCCAAGCCCAAGGTGGACCCGGTGAACACCCGCACCTCTGTCGCCTGCCCGGTCATCGACGCCGGCAGCGAGACGGTGGTGCAGCAGGCCGATTTGCTCGCCCCCGGCGGCGAACTGCAGGCCACCCCCGTCTCCGGCGGCCAAACCCAAACCGGCGAGCATTTGATGCTCACCCAAACTGCCCCGGTGCGGGTGCAGGCGTCCCGCGGCGCCCCCTTCGGTGGCATCGTCTGGCTGAACTCCCAAGAGGGCGCCGAACGGGGCCTTTCCGGCGCTTGGTGCGCCGCCGCAGCGGCCGAGCTGTGGTTCGCAGGGGTGCGCTCCTCGGCCACCGCGCAGGCGCAGGTGCTGCTGGTGAACCTCGACCACCAGGAGGCGGTCGCCGATTTGGCCGTCTACGCCCAGAACGGGCAGGTGGTCGCCAACGGCTCGCGCGGAATCAAAGTTCCCGCCGACTCCTCCCGCCTGGTGCCGCTGTCGTCCATGCTGACCGAAACGGAAGCTTTCACCGTGCAGGTGCGCAACACCGCCGGGCGGGTCGCCGCGTTCGTCCGGCAGCGCTCGTGGAACGGCACCACCATCAGCTCCGACTGGATTCCGGCCGCCGCCGCCCCGGACACCACCACCGTCATCCCTGGAATCGCGCCCGCCGAAAGCTACGCCCTCACGGTCGCCAATCCCGGAAAGAAGGCCACCAGCGTTGAAATCCAGTTCCTCAGCGGCGAAGGCGCGTCCGCCATCGTCGGCTTCGAATCCCTGGATGTGCCGGCGGAGACCACCCGCACCCTCACCCTGGACGGCGGCCTGATCGAGACGGCCGGCGGGCTGCGGCTCACCGCGTCGGAGCCGGTCACCGCCGCCGTGCGGATGGTGTCGGTGAGCGGCAAGAACGCCGACGAGGCGTACTCGGCCGCGCAGTCACCGGCCCCTGCCAGCTATGCCTTCACCGCCGTCGAAGGCACGCAGGCCGTCATCGTCAACCCCGGCGCCGAGCAGGCGATGCTCTCGATTTCCGGGGTTGCGGAAGGCGAAACCGGCCAGACGGTGACGGTGCCGCCGAACAGCAGCCTGGTGTTGGACTTCCCCGCCGGGCAGCAGGTGGGCCTGCGCGGCGACTACAAGGTGGGCGCGGCGCTGGTCGTCACCCGCAAACTCGGCAAACTGCGCGGGCTGGCGGTCGTCCCGCTCGCGCCCCCGGCGTCGAACGAGTCGAACGTCGAGATTGTGTACAACCCCCGGGTGGGCTGATGGCCGGGCTCCTGGGCTTTAGGATGGGGCAATGAGCAAGCGCCGGGACCGCCACCGTTTGGGGATGCGCGGGCCGATCGGGTATCCGAACGAGCTGACCGGCTTGCCGGTGCCGCTGCGCGGGCTGCGCACCCATCTTTCCTTTTTCACCGCCTGCATCGCCGCCGCCGTCGCCCGCATTTCCGAGCAGAACGCGGAAGTGCTGGTGGGCATCGACGTCGGCTTCGAAGACGTGCCGCTGGGCATCGACCCGTGGAGCGAGCGCGTCCCGCTGGGTTCGGCCATCCCGCTGCTGCCGGGACAGCGCGGCCGGGTAGTGCTCTACCGGCGGCCGCTGGAACGGCGCGCCGCCTCCCGGGGCGACCTGCGCCGCCTCGTCTACCGCACCATCGCCGAACAGCTCAGCGCCATCACCGGCGTCACCCTCGAAGACATCGCCCCCGACCTGCGCGACTGAGCAGCGTCTCACGCCAGATCGAGGCGGGCGAAATCTGGCCCAGTTTCACCTAGCTTCGGATCGAGCTTGGCGAACAGCGGCACCGGCTTTCCCAGTGGGGTGCCCACCGCCAGCGGCCGGGATTCCCACACCGCCTGCTGGCTTGCGTATTCGCCTTGCAGCGTCGGATAGTCGGGGCCGCCTTCTTCCGACACTTCCGCAATCGCCGGCTGGGCCGCCCACACGCCCTCGCCGCCGAGCAGCTCGTGCACTTTCTGGGCGGCGTGCGGCAGGAACGGGGTGAGCAGCGCGTTGGCGTCCTGCACCACCTGCAGCGCCACATGCAGGATGCTGTCGCGGCGCTCCGGCTGGTCGGCGAGCTTCCAGGGCTCGGATTCGGAGATGTACTTGTTGGCCAGGCCGACAACGCGCATCGCCTCGGTGATGCCCTCTTTGAAGCGGCAGTGCCGCAGCGAGTTCCCGACCGCGGCGAAGGCGTCTTTCGCCGCCCCGAGCAGCTCGAAATCCTCGCCGCGCAGGTCGGTGGCGGCCGGGATGGCGCCCACGTTTTTCGCCGCCATCGAGATGGAGCGGTTGACGAGGTTGCCCCATTCGTTGGCCAGCTCGAAGTTGTTGCGGCGCACGAACTCGTCCCAGGTGAAATCCGAATCCTGGGTTTCGGGGCCGGCCACCGCGATGTAGTAGCGCAGGGCGTCGGG
>JAISTI010000212.1 GCA_031272685.1 Propionibacteriaceae bacterium
AAGACCGCCGCCCCGAGCAGCTCGCCCGGTGGAACCACCAGCCCGGCCGCCAGCGTACCGGTGGCGCTGGCGAAAACCGCCCCCGCGCCCACGCCCAAGCCGATGCCGAGCAGCACGCCGGCCAAACCAAGGATGAGCGCCTCGCCGAAGACCGCGGCGCGCAGCTGGCCGCCGGAAGCGCCCACCGTCCGCAGCAGGCCGAGCTGGCGCTGGCGCTGGGTGAGCAAGATGGTGAAGTTGTTGGCGATGACGATGATGCCGGTCAGCGCGGCCACGCCGGCGAAAACCCACATCAGCCATTTCGTGGCGTCCCCGGTGACGGCTGCCGTCCCGGTGGCCTGCGCGGCGTGGTCGGCCGTCGCCGACACCACCGAGGCCACCACCAGGAAGGCGGTGGCCAACGCCACCGTCGCCACCGTCCCGGCAAACCGGCCGGGGTGGAACCGCAGTTCCCGGAGCGAGAATTTCAGCATCTACCTCGCCCCCAGCCGTTTCAGCGCGCCGAGGACGGTGTCGGCGTCCGGATGGTCGAAGACCTCCACGATCCGCCCGACGGAAAGGATGAAAGCCAGGTCGGCGTATGCGGCGGCGTTCGGGTCGTGCGTCACCATGACGATGGTCTGGCCGAGGTTCTGCGCGCAAGACTTCAGATAGCCCAGCAGCTGCGCCGAATTCGCCGAGTCGAGCGCGCCGGTCGGCTCGTCGGCAAAGATGACGTCGGGTTTGGGCAGCAGCGCCCGGGCGATGGCCACCCGCTGCTGCTGGCCGCCGGAAAGCTCGGAAGGCAGATGGCCGAGCCGCTCCTCCAGGTGCAGCGAGGCGGTGATGGCCTCGAACTGCGCCGGGTCTGGCTTGCGGCCCGCCAGCTCCAGCGGCAGGGTGATGTTTTGGGCGGCGGTGAGCGTGGGCAGCAGGTTGAACTGCTGGAAGACAAACCCGATGCGGTCGCGCCGCACCCGCGTCAGCTCTTTGTCTTTCAGGGCGGTCAGCTCCACCCCGCCGAGGAAGACCTGCCCGGAAGTCGGGCGGTCCAAACCGGCCAGGCAGTGCATCAGGGTGGACTTGCCCGAGCCGGACGGGCCCATGATGGCGTAGAAGCCACCCTGCCCGAATTCGACCGAGGCCCGGTTCAGCGCGTGCACCTGCGCCTCGCCTTCGCCATAGATTTTCGTCAACTGGTACGCGCCCGCTATCGGCGCCGTGGTAGCCGTAGTCACCCGTTCAATGTACTAGACCTGATTACCTTCCAGCACCTCCAGCGGGGGCCGATAGTGTCATCCGCGCGGGCGAATGGCGTCCAGGAAGGCGTCGGTGGTGGGTTTGGAGTGCGCCCCGATATTCGTCAGGGAATGGACGGCGGTGATCAGCAGGCTGGCCTGGGCGACGTCCGCCAGCGCGTCCAGCGGATCGGCCCCTTGCGGCAACGCCGGGCCGCCGCCGGCCTGGTAGGCGCGGGTGAACCGCGACCAGGCGCCCTCCGGAAGCCTTCCCAGCCGGAAAAGCGCCGCCGGGCGGGCCAGATCCCAGGCCGGGTCGCCGAGGCCGAGATCGTCCGGGTCGAGCAGCCGCCAAGGGCGCGACAGCAGCGGATGCCCAAGCTGCCCCAGGTGGAATGAGCCATGCACCAGGTATTTCAGTTTGGATTTGTGGAACCGGCGCAGCAACCCCTCGCCCAGCTCGCCCAGCCACGGCTCGGCGGAAATCCCGCGGGCTGCGCGCACCGCGCGCTCGAAACGCAAGACGCCGCCGTGCGCGGGCAGCTTCGGCAGCCTCCGGGCATCCGCCTGATGCAGCCGGGCCAGCAGCGCCCCGGCGTCCTCCCAAGGCGGGTCTTCGACTGTGGAGACGAGGGTGGCGCGCGGCCAAATCGTCGCCAGCCGCTCGTCCGGCGCGGGCAGCGGCCGCCCCGACAGCGGCAGCAGCCAAACCCGGTCCAGCTCGACCGCCTCGATGGCGGCCAGCCGGGCGGTGAGGTCGGCACGGCGGGTGCCCGGCGCGTGCACCTTCACCACCACCCCGCCGCAGATGAACACCTTGGCCTGTTCGGGGCGCTGCGGCCGGGTGACGACATCGGGGATGAGCATGGGGGTGACGGGAGTGTGCGCGCCGACGCGCGGATCTTGCGAGGCGGCGGCCTCGCGCACCCAATTGGCCAAGATCGGGTCGGTTGCGCTCTCCATCAAACTCCCGTGGACGTGGCGCCAACTCTACCGGAGCGGCGCCGTGCCGGGCGGAAACGCCTTGGTGTAGGCCCGGCTTGCCGACGGCATCACCCAAGACAGGCGGGCAATCGCATACATTTGGGCTGTCACGATTGAAGGAGGTCCAGATGTCGGCTATCGAAATGGCGAACGCTCAAATCCAGGCGGCGGTGCTGCCGTTCGGCGCGGCGCTGCAATCGCTGAGGGTGCGCCGGGATGGCGGCTGGCGGTCGGTGGTGCTGTCCCGCGACAACTTGGAAGCCCCCGCCGACGGTTTCCTCGGCGCGTCGGTCGGGCGGGTGGCGAACCGCATCGCCGGCGCCCACATCGACATCGACGGTGTGGGCTATCAGCTCGACGCCAACGAGCCGCCGCTGATGCTGCACGGCGGAACCGCGGGCTTCTCCGAAAAGATGTGGGAAGTTCGGTCCGCCAGCCCGGACGAGGTGGTTTTCAACCTGGAAAGCCCTGACAAAGAGATGGGCTTCCCCGGAAACCTGAGCGTCGCCGCCGTCTACAAGCTGCTGGCCGACGGCGTGCAGGTGGAGTACACCGCCACCACCGACGCGCCCACCGCCGTCAACCTCACCAACCACGCCTACTTCAACCTGGCGGGCGACGACTCCGGCCCCATCGACGCCCATCTGCTGCAAATCTTCGCCAGCGCCTACACCCCCACCGACGCCGCCGGCGTCCCGACCGGCGAAATCCGCCCGGTGGCCGGCACGCCCCTGGATTTCACGCGGCCCGCCCCAATCGGGCAGCGGCGCGAACAAGCGGCGGCGGCCGGGCTGACCCGCCTGCCTGGCATCGACACCAACTTCTGCGTGGACGGCGAAGGCCTGCGCCCGCTCGCCAAGGTGACCGGCCCGGACGGGCTGACGCTCACCGTCTCCGGCGACGCCCCCGGCGTCCAGGCCTACGACTGCTACTACTTCTGCGGCAAGGTGAAATCCCCGCGCGGCGTCCCGTACGGGCAGTATGCGGCGATCGCCCTGGAGCCGCAGGCCTGGCCGGACGCGCCGCACCATCCCGGCTTCCCGGACATCATCCTGCGCCCCGGCCAGGTTTACCGACACACGATCCGATGGCAACTGGCTTGATTGGCCTCCCGGTTAGGATGTTCTGAGCGACAGAAAGGCAAAACTCATGCAAATCGGCCGCCGGACGATGCTTGGCGGGATGGCAGCCCTCGCGCTCGCGGGCTGCACTTCCGGCCCCCTTCCCCCCCCCCCCGCCCGCCCCCCCCCGCGGCCCCGGCCCCGGGGCGCGCCGGGGGCGCGGCCGGCCCCCGCCGCCCCGC
>JAISTI010000217.1 GCA_031272685.1 Propionibacteriaceae bacterium
TGGTAGTAGGCGTTGACGGTCTGCGGGGTCATCAGCCACTCGTGCTTGCGGATGGGCTTTCCAATCTTGGAAATCTCGTCGTCGAAGAAGAACTCCCCGGCGCGCAGTACATTCCCGGCGAGGTCGGCCGGGTCGATGCGCAGCTTTGCGTAGTCGAACCAGATGTCCGGGTAGCCGATTTTCGCGGTGAACTTGGCCAGCTTGTCCAGCGCCTGCGCGCGCGTCTGATCGCCCATCCACTCCAGCTTCGAGATGGAGACGCGGTAGGCCTCGATCAGGTTGGCGACGAGCTTGTCCATTCGCGCTTTCGCGGCGGGGGGAAAATGCTTGGCCACATAGAGCTTGCCGACGGCCTCGCCGAGCGTCTCTTCCACCAGCGCCACCCCGCGCTTCCAGCGCTCTTTGAGCTTGGGGGTGCCGCTGAGGGTGGTGCCGTAAAACGCGAATTGCTCGTTGACGACACTTTCGGTCAGGTACGGCGCGAGCGACGACAGCGCCGCCCATTTCAGCCAGGCTTTCCATTCGCCCAGCCGCTCGGCGGTGAGCATGCCGGCCAAGCCGGTGAAGAACGAGGGCATCGAGTTGATGATGACGCCCGGGTCGGGGATGTCGGCCGCCCGCATCACGATGCCCCAGTCGACGCCGTCCTTGGAGAAATCGGCCACTGACATCGGGTTGTACATCTTCACCATGTCGCGGGTGGAGATCTTGTCCCAATGGTGGCCGGCGATTTCCGCCTCCAGCGCCACCACATCGCCGTCCTCCGGCCAGGGGGCGAGTTTGCGCATCCGCTCCACGTGGGCGCGGTATTCGGCCAAGATCGGGGCGTGCTGCTCCAGCCGGTAATACTCTTCGTCGGGCAGGCCGATGCCCGACTGCTCGGCGAAGAGCGAATACCTGGACGGGTCGGCCGGGTCGGCTTCCACATCCAGGCTCAGCGGCGCCCCGGTGCCCCGGCGCAGCGAGCGCCCAAAGTATTCCAGCAGTTCGAGAACCGACCCGATGGCGTCGATTTCGGCGTAGACGGCCGCCAGCGGCGCCAGCCCCACCGCGGAAATCCGCTCCTCGTCCATGAACGCGGCGAACAGGTCTTCCACTTTCCGCGCCTCGGAGCCTTCCGGGGAGCCGGAGAGGGAGGTGACGATTTCGCGGATCGCACTTTCGGAATCGTCGGTGAGTTTGGTGAAAACCCCGGCGGAGGCGCGGTCGGGCGCGATTTCGGCTCTGGCCAGCCATTTGCCGTTCACATGCCGGAAGAGGTCGTCTTGGGGGCGGACCGCCCCATCGAGGTCGAAGTGCGTCACCGGGACAGCATATCCGGTGACCTGACGGGGCGGACGGCGGCGGCGTGCGCCATCCATCGCCCGTCCTCGCTACGGCGCCGGCTTATGAGTCAACTCTTAGAGCACGGGTATAGGATAATTGGGGGAAAAAGCTGGATATTTGCTTGTGGATTTGGGTTGACAAGGTATGTTTAGCAGCGTCTGACCGTCCACGGTGGGGGAGAAACATGCGTTGGGGTTCGTTGGCGAACGCCGCACTCGTTCTGGGGTTGGCCGCGCCCATGGCTTTGGGCGGCGCAAATCCCGCCATTGCCGATCCCGGGCCGTCCGGGTCATATTCGGCGGGAGACCGCTACTACCTGCTTTCGGGTTCAGACAACTTCTTCAACCCGATCACCACCGGGCTGCTGGAGACGGCGATCGCCGTGCCGGACAACCCCGGCTGGCGCGACGCCCTCGGCGGCGAGACCATCACCTTCAACGGGCTTTACAAGCTGGTCGGCGCTCCCGAGCAAGATTTCGCCACTTTGGCCGCGCCCACGGCCGGCCCGCTCGCCGGGCTGGACGACTGGCCGTCCTTCCGTGGTTGGCTGGCCGGAATCACCGCGCCGCGCGACCTCGACGCAGACGGCACCGCCGATGTCGACCTCGACGCCGACGGGGTTGTGACCGCCGCCGAGTTCGCTACCGTAACCGACACCTCCAACGCCGCCTTCAACGGCTACAACCGCGCGCTGGCCTTCACCTCCCTGATAGTCGCCCCGCAGAGCGGCTACACCAACCCAGACTCCTTCACCCAAGCGCTGGTCACCGCCGACACCAAAGGCTACGACTGGATCCCCGGCGGCCCGCCCGCGTTCAACAAGCTCACCGACTACCACCTGACCGCCGCCAACGACGTCGCCATCCCGATGCGGTTCAACACCGTCCGCTCCGACCTGCTGCTCACCACCCGCACCCAGCTGCCCTGGCAGCTCGCCGGGGTGCAGCGCCGCCCGGAGTTCGACCTCAGCGTCAAAGACGGCACCGCCGAGGTTGGCGGCAAGGCGCTCAGCCCGGATTTCTACGTGAACGCGAAGACCGCCGCGCACGCCACCGCCACCGCGGCCGGCTATCTCAGCGCCACCGACAGCGAGGTGCTGACGAACTTCAACGTCATCCAGAGCTTCCCCACCACCGGCTCGCTCGCCGCCATCTTGCCCACGGAGCTGCTCGGCACCCCCGCCGGCGACAGCGACGCGCTCTCCGCCAAAGAGGCCGCGCAGCGCCTCAACGATGTGCTTTGGGCGTTGCACCCCAGTGCCAGCGCCTCCTTCATGGGCGGCTTCGGCGCGCAATTCTTGTTGGAGGGCTTCTACCGTCAGGGAATCGGGGCCACATCCACCAGCGTCGGCGACGACGAGGCCAGCTACACCGCATCCGATTCCCAGCGCACCGCCAACGCGCTCAAAGAGCTGGCCGTCACCTCCAAGGTGCGCAACATCGCCGCGAACGGCACCGTCCACAACGGCGGCGAGCTGATGGGCGGCAACCCGGCGCAGTTCACCCTGGAAATCACCCGCCCGGCCATCAAGTCCGCCCGCCGCACCGTGGCGTACATCCCCGGCACCTCCGACGCCGCCACCGCCGTCGGCGTGAAATCCGTGAAAATCTCCGACGCCGGGGTGCTGGCCGCCGTCGACGCCTCCGGCAATGTGCAGGCTGTCGGCACCGAAGGCAAAGCCGCCCGCACGGTGGTGCTGGCCCGGCTGGCCGGGGCCACCCCCACGCCTTGGGGTTCCGTCACCGACAAGTTCAACCTCGGTACGCCCGCCGACGTGGCCGCGCTGGGCGCCTACCTCGACGCCAACTTGACCGGCTCGCAAGACGTCGAGTTGCTGTACACCTACGCCGCCGCCGACGCCGACCCCGCGCTTGTCGGCGAAGTGCCGGGAGACGCCGGGCAGCTCACCGCCGCGCAGGAAAAGGGCCTGGGCGCGTACGCCACCCCGCTGCTGCGCACCGTCAAGCTCGGCACCCGCACGGTCAGCTACAACGCCAACTACCCGGCGTCCGCCACCGCCGGCGACGGGGCCGTCCCCGGCGTGAACTCCTTCGACAGCGGCGAGACGGTCGAGGTTGATTTCGAAGACCTGCCCTCCGCCCCGGACAAGGCGAACGGCTTCTACACCTTCGCCGGCTGGGCCACCAGCGCCTCCGCCGGCTCGCCCGCGTACACCCAGACCGGCACCTACTCCTTCACCATGGGGACGGCCGACGTCACCCTCTACGCCGTCTGGGCCTGGACTCCCACCTACCAGGTGCGCTACAGCCCGAACTATCCGGCCGGCACCACCGCCGGCGACGGGCTCGTCCCGCCCACCGCTTCCGGATTCCAGCTTGGCGACTACGTCACAGTCGACTTCTCCGTAATCCCGTCACCGCCCACCCGCGATCATTACACCTACTCGTTTGCCGGTTGGGCCACACACCCGGCCGCCGAAGCCGCCCAGTACACCGCTGACGGGGCCACCGATTTCTGGCTGCCGTCTTCCGCGAATGTCACCCTCTATGCGGTGTGGAACCGGGTGGCCGAGGGCACCATGACCGTCGCCTACAACGCCAACGGCGGCGACGTGCTCGGCTCCGGCTACGCCAACATCACCGGCCGCCACGCCGGCGACCTGGTCGCACTGCGCTTCTCCAGCCCCGCCCCCACCAAGGAGCACGCCACCTTCCACGGCTGGTCCCTCAACCCCAGCGCCACCACCGCCACATACACGGCCGCCAACGGCACCTATACGGTCGCCGCCGCCGACGCCGAGGCCGGGGTCATCACCCTCTATGCGGTTTGGGAAAACGAGGCCTCCTATTCGGTGGTTTACAACGCGAACTACCCCGCCGGTTCGGCGGCCGGCGCCGCCGCGGTGCCCGTGGACACCGCCCGGCACTACAGCGGCGAGACCGTCACCGTCAAGCTCACCGATCCCGGCGCGCCCGCCCGCGAAGGCGGCGCGTACCACTTCGCCGGCTGGTCCACCAGCGCCGACGCCGCCAACGCCGAATACAAAGACGGATCCACCACTTTCGTGATGCCCGAGCACAACGTCACCCTCTACGCGGTCTGGCGCTGGGAGGCCGAAGACCTAGTGGAATCCAAGCCGTCCACCACCCCGTCCGCGACCACCCCGGTGGAGACCGAGGAGCCGGAAGAGTCCGAGCCGCCCGAAGAGAGCGAAGATCCCGAAGACGACGGCGATGAGGACGGCGACCTGGCCATCACGGGCTCGGATTCCCTGGGCCTGCTGATTCCGGGCATCGCGTTCACGCTGCTCGGCGGCGGCGCGCTGGCGCTGCGGCGGCGGAATTCCGGCCGCTGAGGGAAACCCTCCGGCGAGTCTGTAAGGATTTGTCCCTTCCAGACATGTACAGGGTGTGGAAGCAATACTCTTGGCGACCGACATGGGGATGACGGGTGAGACGGCCAAACCGGCGGCGAAGACCCAGTCAAAGACGGCGGCGGCGTTCAGCGCCATGTTTGCCCGGCAGCATCCCCGGATCGTGGCATTCGCCAGACGCCGGACCGGCAACACGCAGGCCGCCGAAGATATCGCGGCCGAGGTCTTCCGCATCGCGTGGGAGCAAGTCGAAAACGGCATCCCGGAGCCTGCCTGGCTCTTTGTCACCGCGAAAAACGTCCTGAGCAACCACCAGCGCGCCAACACGCGGCTGGCGGAAGCGTGCCGGCGGCTGCGCGACGAGCGCGGCCTGGCCGGGCCGGAAGCAGACGGCGGCGAACCGGCGGACAGGCTGCTGGAAGCCCTGGAACAGCTCCCCGAACCCACCCGCGAACTCCTGCTGGCCCACTACTGGGACGGACTCAGCGGCGCGGAATGCGCCGCCCTGCTGGGCTGCTCCACCGGCAGCGTCTGGGTGCGGCTGCACCGCGCCCGCGCCGCCTTGCGCCAGCTCCTGACCGAGAAAGAAGAATCATGAGAATTGGAAAACTGCTGAAGAAATCCGACCCGCTGCGCGGTGAAGAACAGCGCCTGTCCGTCCAAGGCCGGGCCACGCTGCGCGAAATCACCGGCGTCGTCGAAACCCCCGCCGAAATCCCGTCCCGGCGCAGCGTGCGGCCCAAGGTCGCCGTCGGCCTGGGCACCTGTGGGCTGGCCTTGGCGCTGGCCGTCGGCATTTCGGTTTGGCCGCATTCCCCGGCCTCGCTGGCCTACGCCGACACCGTGGACGCCGACATCCAAGCCGAAGTTTCCACCACCGAGTGGGGCACCAGCGGCATCCTGAAGTTCCCGCTGCCGGAAGTTGACGGGAAGCAGGGCTGGTGGGTGCAGCGCTTCTGGCTCAAAGACAACGCCGACGCCACGCTTGACGCCACCGACAAGGTCACCTTCAAGCGCGTCGCCATCACCGGCGACGACACCCAGGACGCCGCCGCGTATGCCTCCGAGGACATTCCCGGCATCGGCAGCTACGGCGTCACCCTCTACGGCCCCAACTCCGCCATGTGCCAGGGCACCGGCGTGGTTTCGGTGGCCTCCGGAACTGCAGGCGAGCAGGAAATCTCCATTATCAAGGAGGAAGGCGTCACCGCCGACGGCGTGGATCCGGTATCCGTCGCCACCCGGGAAATCGCCGTCCCCGATGGGGGAACGGCGGAAGTCTCTTGGAGTTCCGATTCCGGAGATGAGCCCGAGGTGGGCGTTTGGACGTCCGAAGGCGAGGGCGCCGTTCCTGCAGACGTGGCCAAAGAGTCGGTCGTCTCGGTTGGCGGCGGCGACACGGTGGCGGCTACCTCCGACGGCGAGCAGATTTCCGGAATGTACACCATCATCTGGCTGTGCTCGGCCGCCGACCTCGCCGAAGAGCTGAGCACCGGCCTGATGACCACCGACACCACCGAGATCTACACCGTCTCCGCCGAGACCACCGACCTCGACGCCACCGTGGCCGAACTGGAGGCCTTGGAGCTGACCTCCGACGGCGAGTGGGCAGACCCCGCGGCCGCCGCCGGCTTGGATTCCCCCGCCGCGCTCGAAGGGTTCGAGACCGCGGGCGCCGCGGCCGGCCCGCAGGGGGCGCCGTCCGAGGTGGCGGTGGATCCCGCCGAATCGGCTACGCCGTAACCGCGACAATTCCGAAGACCCGCGCCACCCCCGAGGCGCGGGTCTTCGCCTTGATTGTTACCTTTCTGTGCTTCCCAAGGAGTTATGGGTAAGGA
>JAISTI010000080.1 GCA_031272685.1 Propionibacteriaceae bacterium
GGGGCTACCTGGACTTCATGGCCGACATCGACGCCCACATCGCCACCCTCGACTTCGGCAGGGACCTCAAGGCGGGCGAGAAGCTCGCCGAATGGCAGGGCATGCGCCTGGTCTGCGAGGGCATGGTGATCCTCGGCGAGCGCTACGCCGCCCTGGCCCGCGACCGGGCCGCGTCCGTGTCCGACCCGGTGCGCCATCGCGAGCTGCTGGAGCTGGCCGAGGTCTGCGACGCCGTGCCCGCCCACGCGCCGCGCACGTTCCGCGAGGCCATCCAGATGTACTGGTTCACCCACGTCGGCGTGACGTCGGAGATGAACAACTGGGACGCGTACTCCCCCGGCAAGCTCGACCAGCATCTGGAGCCTTTCTACCTCGCCGGGCTGGCCGACGGCACCCTCACCCGCGAGCAGGCCCGCGAATACCTCGAATGCCTGTGGGTGAAATTCAACAACCAGCCCGCCCCTCCGAAGGTCGGCATCACCCTCAAAGAGAGTGCCACCTACACCGACTTCTGCAATATCAACACCGGCTCGCTGCGTCCCGACGGCAGCTGTGGCGTCTCTGATGTCTCTTACCTGATCCTGGAAGTGATGGACGAGATGCGGCTGCTGCAGCCCAGTTCGAATGTGCAGATCTCCCGCAAGAGCCCCGAGCATTTCTTGCGCGAGGCCGTGAAGATTTCCCGCAAGGGCTGGGGCCAGCCCGCCTTCTACAACTCCGAGGCGGTCATCCAAGAGCTGCTCAACATGGGCAAGTCCATGGACGACGCCCGCGAGTCCGGCATCGCCTCCGGCTGTGTCGAGACCGGCACCGCCGGGAAAGAGGCGTACGTCCTGACCGGCTACTACAACGTGCCCAAGGTGCTCGAATTGGTGCTGAACCGCGGCTACGACCACTACACCGGCAAGGTCGTCGCCCCCGATTTCGGCGACCCGCGCGAGTTTTCCAGCTATGCCGAGCTGTACGCCGCCTTCCAGAAGATGCTGGAATACGTCGCGGACGTGAAGGTGGCCGGAAACAACCTGATCGAGAAGCTCTTCATGGACACCCTCCCGGTGCCGCTGCTGTCCGTCATCACCGACGACTGCGTTGCCCGCGGCCTGGACTACAACTGCGGCGGCGCCCGCTACAACACCTCCTACATCCAGTGTGTGGGGGTGGCCACCGTCACCGACTCGCTGGCGGTGTTCAAAAAGCACGTCTTCGAAGAGGGCGGCCTCACCATGGACGAGGTGCTGGCAGCCTGCGAGGCCGATTTCGCAGGGCACGAGGCCACCTTCGACACCGTCTTCAACCACACCCCGAAGTACGGCAACGACGACGACTACGCCGACGGCATCCTGCGCCAGGTGGTCGATTCGCTGCAGGCGGCCATCGCCGGGCGGCCCACCCCCAAGGGCGCCAAGACCATCGTTGAGTTCCTGCCCACCACCTGCCACGTCTATTTCGGGCAGGTGATGGAGGCTTCGCCGAACGGGCGCCACAAAGCCATTCCGCTGCCCGACGGCATCTCCCCCGAAAAGGGCGCCGACCGAAAAGGCCCGACGGCCGTCATCCGCTCGGCAGCGAAGATCGACCAGTTGAAGACCGGCGGAGCGCTGCTGAACCAGAAGTTCACCCCTTCGGTGGTGGCCGGGGAGAAAGGGCTTAGCTCGGTGGCGAGCCTGATCCGCACCTATTTCGCCATGGACGGGCACCATATCCAGTTCAACGTGGTGGATCGCGCCACCCTGCTCGACGCCCAGGCGCATCCCGAGCAGTATTCCGACCTGATCGTCAGGGTCGCCGGGTATAGTGACTATTTCAACAACCTCGACAAAGCCCTGCAAGACGAAATCATCGCAAGAACGGAACAACCACTGTGACTTCGACCCCTCCGGAAGGGCCGGCGGGCCCGGCTGAGAACCCGGAATCCCTGTTCGCGCCCCCCGCGTCCCCCGCATCGCCCGCCCCTGAGCCGCCGAACGCCGCGCTGCTTGAATGGCGGCTGAAGCGGGCCAAGCGCGTCAACATCGTGCTCGGAGTGCTGGCGGCCTTGCTGGCGGTGGTGCTCGTCGCCACCCAGACCGAGCCCTTCCGCGGCGCGGCCAGCCAGCCGACGGCTACCGTCACCGTCACCGCCGCGCCCACCGCCGCCGCCACCGCCGCCGCCGAGCCGGTGAACATCGAGCGGCGCGATCCGAACGACACCATGGCCTTGGGTGCCATCGACGCGCCTATCGTGCTGTCCGAGTTCGCCGACCTGCGCTGCCCGTACTGCGCGGTCTTCCACCGCGAAACCTTCCCGGCGATAGTCGCCCAGTACGTCGACACCGGCAAGGTGCGCATCGAATTCCACGACGTCTCCTATTTCGGCGACGATTCCACCGCCGCCGCCGTCGCCGCCCGGGCCGCCGGCCAGCAGGGCAAATACTTCGACTACCTCGACGTGGTTTTCCAAAACGCGCCGGAATCCGGCCATCCGGATCTGCCGCGCGAGACGCTCTTGCAGTTCGGCCTGGACGCCGCCATCCCCGACACCGCCGCCTTCGAGGCCGCCCTCGACGACCCAACCCTGGAAGCGGCCGTGCTGGAAAGCACGTCCAACGCCCAACAGCTTGGGGTTTCCTCGGTGCCCTTCTTCGTGGTCGGCACCCAGGCGATCGCCGGAGCGCAGCCCCTGGAATCTTTCCAGCAGTTCCTCGACCAACAGCTCGCCGAGGCCTGAGCCGTGGAGGTCGGCGCCGCAGAGGTCGGGCTGGCCGGCGCGCTCCTCGGCGGCATCCTCAGCCTGCTCAGCCCCTGCTCGGTGATGCTGCTGCCGGCCTTCTTCGCCTTCGCCTTCAACTCCCCCGGCAAGCTCTTCGCCCGCGCCGGGGTTTTTTACCTCGGGCTCATTACCACGCTGGTGCCGATGGGCGTCCTGTCCGGAACCGTCGGCGCTTTCGTCTCCCAACACCGGGCGGCCTTCGTCTACACCCTCTCCGGATTGGTCATCGTCTTCGGGCTGCTGCTGCTCAGCGGCCTGCCGCTACCCTCCCTGCCGTCCGGAGTGCTGGAAGGCACCTCAGCCGCCTCGGTGTACCTCCTCGGCACGGTCTACGGCCTTGCGGGAGTCTGCACCGGCCCGCTGCTCGGCTCCGTGCTCGCGCTGGCTGCCTTCGGCGGCAGCCCGCTCTACGGCGCGCTGGTGCTGCTGGTCTTCGCCTGCGGCATGGTGGTGCCGCTGCTGCTGCTGGCACTGCTGTGGGAGCGCCTGCCCAAGCTGCGCGATTGGCTGCGGCCCCGCGAGTTCACCATCGGCAAATGGCATAACACTTGGACGAACGCCATTGCGGGCTTGATCACCATCGCCATAGGAATTCTCCTTATCGCCACGGAAGGCACCCAAACCCTCGCGGGCGTCCTGACGGCCACCGACCAGTTCCGCCTGGAATCTTGGGCCCAGCAGGTGAGCGCCCCCATCCCCAACTGGGCCTTCGCCCTCGCCGCCGCGGCAGTCCTGGCCCTGATATTCGGCCTTCACCGCTTCCGCGGCAAGCCGTCCCGGTAGCCACCGGGATTTGAGGCTCAGCGGGACGCCAGATGGGCGGCGGGGCGGAGCATGTCTATCGTCAGGATAATCAAGGCCACCCAGATCAGGCTGAAGCCGACCCATCTTGCCGGGGGCATTGCCTCCCCGAAGACGGTGATGCCCATGATGAACTGCAAGACCGGGCAGGCGTATTGCAGCAGGCCGAGCTG
>JAISTI010000128.1 GCA_031272685.1 Propionibacteriaceae bacterium
AGGTGCCGGTTTGCAGGCGGGCGATGGCCAGGTCTTCGGCGGTCGGCTGCAAGACGGTGTCGGGCTGTTCGGGAAAGCGTTGCGAATCGGCGCGGATAACCAATATGGTGGCGTTTGCCGTAGCCAAGGCGTCATTGTTCAGCCCGCCCAGGCCTTCCACATCTCCGGAAATCCAGTTTCCGGTGGTGCGGGCGATTTGGCGCAGTTCGTCGTCGAGCTGGGAGTAGACCACGAGGTCGGTGAGCAGAAAGGCGGCGATGCCGGTGACGGCGATGGAGGCCGTCACCGCCGTCGAGACCAGCCCGGCGAGCCGGTCTTGGAGCGGACCGCGCTGTCGGTTGAGCTGCCGCAGCCAGCGGATCACGGCGGGGTCTCGCGCAGGACGTAGCCGATGCCGCGGACGGTGTGGATGAGGCGGGGCTCGCCGTCCGACTCGATCTTGCGGCGCAGATAGCCGATGTAAACCTCAAGGGAGTTGGCGGTGGCGGGCAGCTCGGGCCACACCTCGTCGAGCAGCTCTTGGCGCTTGAGCACCCGGCGCGGGTTCTGCAAGAACGTTTCCAGCAGGTCGAATTCGGTGCGGGTGAGGCTGATCCGCCGCCCGGCGCGGGTGACCTCGCGGGTGTGCGGGTCGAGGGTGAGATCGGAGAAGGCCAGGGTTTGCGCGCTGGATTCGCCGCCGCCGGGGCGGGCGCGGCGGGTGAGCGCCCGCAGCCGGGCTTGCAGCTCTTCGAGGGAAAAAGGCTTGGCCATATAGTCGTCGGCGCCGGCGTCGAGGCCGTCGATGCGGTCGCCCACGGCGTCGCGGGCGGTGAGCACCAGGATGGGCACATCGTTGCCGGACTCGCGCAGGCTGCGGGTGGTCTCCAGCCCGTCCAGCCGGGGCATCATCACGTCCATGATGATGGCGTCGACATGCGTGGCGGAGAGCTTGGCGAGGGCGTCCACGCCGTCGACCGCGGTCACGACGTCGTAGCCGGAGTATTTCAGCGTGCGGGCCAGGGATTCCCGCACGGCTTGGTCGTCGTCAACCACGAGAATCTGCATGGGACGAGCCTAGTCGATACCGCCCCCGCTGATGACGGAAGGATCGTCTTCTTTTCGGGGAAGCACCCGGGAGAGCGCGACGAGCGCCACCAGCAGCACCGCCGGGAAGAACATGGTGCGCTGCACGCCGAGCGCGGTGACCAGCCCGCCCATGACGGCCGGAGAAGCCAGGAAGGTGACATAGCCGAAGGTAACCACCACCGCCAGGCCGCGCCCGCCGGCGATATGCCCGGCCGCGCCGTAGACCTGCGGGGCGACCACGCCCATGCCCAGCCCGACCAGCGCCCAGCCGGCCAGCAGCAGCGGCAGCGGAGTGGCGACGGCGACGATCAGATAGCCGGCGCAGGCGACCATGCCGCCGTAGCGCACTACGGCCCGCCGGCCGATGCGCATCACGAGCCGGTCGGCGGTGATGCGGATGAGGGTGATGAATCCGGCGAGCACCGTCACTCCGAGCGCGCCGACGGTCGGATCCACTTTGGCCACCTCGGTGACGTGGATGGCGGACCAGTCCATGCCGGTGCCTTCGCCGAAGCCGAAGGCGATGGCCATCAGGCCGAGCAGGTAGGCCACCTTGGGCAGTTTGGCCTTCTCGCCGGTTTCGCCGACTTGCGCGACGGCTTCCGTCTCGGGGATGAGCGCCCAAGCCGCCGCGAGGACTCCGATGGCGATTGCGCAAACCCCCAGCAGCACCACGTGCATCGTGGCCACGCCGTCGAGGGCGAACAGCGACGCGACTGCCGCGATCGCCCCCGCGCCCAGCATGTTCCCGAAGGCCCACATGCCGTGGAAAAAGCTCATCACCGGCCGGGGGCGGGCCTTTTCCACATGGACGGCGAGCACGTTCATGGTGACGTCGATGCCGCCGTTGCCGACCCCGAAGACGAAGACCGCGCCGAGCAGCCACAGGTAGCTGGGCGCGAGTGGCACCAAGGCCACGCCGACGATGAGGGGAATGAGCGCCGCCAGCGAGACGCGCCGCGCGCCGAATTTGTCGGCGAGGCGCCCGTCCACCTGCATGGCGAGGATGGCCCCGACACCGGTGACGATGAACAGGCTGGAGAGCTGCCAGGGGGCCAGCCCGAACCGCTCTTGCAGGGTGGGCAGCGACCCGGCGTACGCGCCCATGCCCAGGCCGTTTATGCCGAAATACAGGCAGACGGCGAAGAACGAGGATTTGGAGTCGAGAGGCTGGGCGCGCACCCGCCCACTCTACTCGCCGGCGGTGGGCCGTCAACTTGCGGAAGCGGGTTCCACAAGGGCGGCGATCAGCCCGGCGGTTTCGGCGGCGGTGGCCAGCTCCGCCTCGACGCGCAGGTCGGCCACCTCCTCGTACAGGGCTTGGCGGATTTGGTAGCGGCGGGCCAATTGCGGGTCTTTCAGCACCGGCCGGCCGGCGTCTTCGCCCAGCCGGGCCAGCGCCTCGTCGAGCGGCACGTCCAGCCAGATGACGGTATGCCCGCGCAGGGCGTCGCGGATCACCTGGGACTCCACCGCTCCCCCGCCGAGCGCCAGCACCCCGGCGCCGCCCAACGCCACCAGCGCCACTTCGGCTTCCAGGGCGCGGAAGGCGCCTTCGCCGTCTTCGGCGAAGATGCGGGCGATGGGCTTTCCAGCCTGGGTTTCGATGAGCTCGTCGGCGTCGGCGAACGGCATCCGCAGCTCGGCGGCGAGCAGCCGCCCGACAGTGGTCTTGCCGCTGCCCATGAAGCCGATGAGGGCGATCACCGGCGCACGTCCCCCAGCGCGGGCACCGCCTGCACCAGCGCCTGCCACATGGCTTTGACAGGGGCGGGCTCGCCGGTGAAGAGCTGGAATTGGCGCGCCGCCTGCGCCAACAGCAACTCGAAGCCGCCGATCACCTGGACGCGGGCGGCTTTGGCGGCTTGGGCGAGCGGAGTGGGCCAGCCGTCATACACCACGTCGAAGACGACCCGCAGCTTCCCTCCCTGGACGGGCAGCGGGATGTGCACCCCGGCGGGCAGGGTGGAGATGGCGAGCGGCTCGCCGCCGTCCAGCCACTGCAGCAGGTTGCCTTGCTTGCGGCTGTAGTAGTG
>JAISTI010000135.1 GCA_031272685.1 Propionibacteriaceae bacterium
CGAGAGCGCCAGCATCGAAGCCGAGCCGATCTGGGCGCGGCGGAAGAACCGGTCGCGGTAGACATCCGCGATGCGGGAGGTGACCCAGAAAATCACCCGGGTGCCGCACGTCGCCACGATGCAGGCGATGACCGGTGAGGCCAGCGCCGGCAGGATTACCTTGCCCACCACCCCGTCCAGGTGGTAGCCCTCGCCCACCCAGCGCACGCCATTCCAGCCGACCGCCGCCACCGTCGCGCCGATCAGGCCGCCGAACAGCGCGTGCGAAGACGAAGACGGCAGCCCGAACAGCCACGTCAAAATGTTCCAGATGATCGCCCCGGCCAGGCCCGCCATCAGAATATGCAGCAGCGGCATCCCGCCGTCCGCCACCAGCTCCGGAATCGGGGAGCCGTCCGCATTCTGGATGCGGATCACGTGGTTGGTGACGGTGATCGCCACCTCCACCGAAATCAGCGCCCCCACCAAGTCCAGCGAGGCGCAGAGGGTGACGGCCGCCCGCGGCTTCAGCGCCCCGGTGGCGATGGCGGCCGCCATGGCGTTCGCGGTGTCGTGGAACCCGTTGGTGAAATCAAATGCGAGCGCGGTCGCGCAAACCACGGCCAGCAGCACCAGAGCAGGGGTCACCCGGCAAGCCTAACTTGGATTTGCGGCTACTTGTGCGCGAAAACCGGAGTCAGGCCATCGAAAGTGATAACCCAGCCCTGCCCGTGGGCGACGATATACCCGATGCCGCAGGCGGCGACGATAACCACGACCGCGAAGAGCGAGTAGGCGATCAAGCGGCCCCGCAGGTGCGGCTTGGGGTATTCGCCCGGCTCGTGCTTTTCGAGGTCGCCGCCAATCCCCCACGCCAGCGCCTTCACGCCCAGCGCGAACAGCGTCGGCAGCCCGGCGCCGATCAGCGCGCCAATCAGCAGCACCCGCCAAGAGGCGTCCAGCGCGGCCATCAGTTGGTCCATCAGTCCCACTCCATCTTCGTTGCCTGCAACTCGTCGTCTTCGTGCCAGTCTTCGTTCACATTATGCCTGCCCACCGCGCTCTTGCGGGAGTGCAAATACATAAAGAGCGCCAGCGCGCACATGATCCCGAAGACGGTGAGCGCCCCCGGCCAGCCGCCGATCACATGCCCGATAAACCAGCACAGCGCCCCCACCGCCCCGGAAAGCGGCAGCGTGATCAGCCAGGCGATGCCCATCCGCCCGGCCACGCCCCAGCGCACCTCCGCGCCCTTCTTGCCCAGCCCGGTGCCAAGAATGGAGCCGGTGGCGACGTGCGTGGTGGAAAGCGCGAAGCCGAGCTGCGAAGAAATCAAGATGATCGAAGCCGAAGAGGCCTCTGCCGAAAACCCCTGGGGCGGGGAGATTTCCACCAGCCCCTTGCCCATGGTGCGGATGATGCGCCAGCCGCCGATGTAGGTGCCGGCGGCGATGGCCAGCGCGCAGGCGAACTTCACCCACAGCGGGATCTCGTGCAGGATCGGGTTGCCGTCGGCGTCGTTCCAATACCCGGCGGCAATCAGCGCGAGGGTGATGACGCCCATGGTTTTCTGCGCGTCGTTGGTGCCGTGCGAGAGCGAAAGCAGCGAGGCGGTGCCGATCTGCGCGCGGCGGAAAAACTGATCCCGGTAGTGTTCCACGATTTTGGAGGTGAGCGCGAAAACCACCCGGGTGCCGATGGTGGCGACGATGCAGGCGATCACCGGGGAGGCCAGCGCCGGCAGAATCACCTTGCCGACGACGCCGTCCAGATGCGAGCCTTCGCCCACCCACTTCACGCCGTCCCAGCCCATCGCGGCGACCGTCGCCCCCACCAGGCCGCCGAACAGCGCGTGCGAGGAAGACGACGGCAACCCGAAAAGCCAGGTGAGGATATTCCAGATGATGGCCCCGGCCAGCCCGGCCATCAGGATCAGCAGCAGCGGAAACCCGTTGTCGGCAAGCAATTCCGGCTTCGGCACCCCGTCGGAATCCTGGATGCGGATGACGGCGTTGGTGACGGTGACCGCGACCTCCACCGAAAGGAACGCCCCCACCAGGTTCAACACCGCGCAAAGAGTCACGGCCGCCTTCGGGCTCAGCGCCCGGGTGGCGATCGAGGTGGCCATGGCGTTGGCGGTGTCGTGGAAGCCGTTGGTGAAATCGAATGCCAGGGCAGTTAGGCACACTATGGCCAAGAGCACTAACTCTGGGGTCACGTCCTCAGCATATAGACTTCAGGGCATGACTTCCATTCTCACGGCGGTTGCCTGGCCATATGCGAACGGCCCCCGCCACATCGGCCACGTCTCCGGGTTCGGCGTCCCCTCCGACGTCTTCGCGCGCTACATGCGCATGCAGGGCCACGACGTGCTGATGGTCTCCGGCACCGACGAGCACGGCACCCCCATCTCGGTGCAAGCTGACCAAGAAGGCGTCACCCCGCGCCAGCTCGCCGACAAATACAACCGGGTGATCGTGGAAGACCTGCAGGGCCTGGGCCTTTCCTACGACCTTTTCACCCGCACCACCACCTTGAACCACTACCGGGTGGTGCAAGACATCTTCACCGCGCTTTACCAGAACGGCTACGCGGTGGCCAAAGAGCAGCTTTCCGCGATCAGCCCGTCCACCGGCCGCACCCTGCCCGACCGCTTCATCGAGGGCACCTGCCCGATTTGCGGATACGACGGCGCCCGCGGCGACCAGTGCGACAACTGCGGCAACCAGCTCGATCCCGAAGACCTGATAAACCCCCGCTCGAAAATCAACGGCGAGACGCCCGAATTCGTGCAGTCGGAACAGTTCTTCCTCGACCTGCCCAAGTTCACCCTGACGCTCGGCTCCTGGCTGCAGACCCGCGCCGACTGGCGCCCGAACGTGCTGAAATTCTCGGCGAACCTGCTGGAAGACCTGCGCCCGCGCGCCATCACCCGCGACCTCGACTGGGGCATCCCGATTCCGCTTCCCGGCTGGCGCGAAAACCCGATGAAGCGCCTCTATGTGTGGTT
>JAISTI010000153.1 GCA_031272685.1 Propionibacteriaceae bacterium
CGTCACCGGCGTAGGTGACGCCTTCGCCGGTCATCTCGACCACCTCATCGGTTTTGGGTTGCTCCAGCTCGGGAAAAACCCTGTCGGTGATTTTGCCGGTGTTGGAATCGACGATGGCGACGCCGGTGGAGATGTCGCAGGCGTCGGTCTCCGGGTTGCAGATACCGATGGCCCAGCGGCCGTTGCCGAGGTCGATGGCGATGGCGTCGATGGGGAAGGAGAAGTCGTCTTCGGGCGGCAGCTGCCACACTTCTTTGTTTTGCGAAATCGAGTACGCCATCAGCGTGGTGGGGAGGACCTCCTCGTCGTCCGACATGCAGATGACGGAGATGATGTCGGGATCGCGGGTGACGTTGCCGTATATGCCGGTGAACTCGCCGGGGCACTCCCAGGACGAAACCTGCGGCGCCGTGCTGAAATCAGGGACGACCGAGGCCCAACTGTCGATAATCGCCTGCGGCTGCGTCTCCACGGGGCCGGGCTGGTCTGAGGTGGTGCAGGCCGCCAGCAGCAGCGCGGCGGTGGCGCAGGCCAGCGCGGGCCGGATTCGGCCGTGGATTCGGCTATGGATTCCGCGGGACGGGGAAGTGAATCTGCTGGAGATTCGGCACTCTTTGGCGAACTGCATGCCGGCTACTGTACCAAGCCTTTCTAAGAGCGTTTCTTAGGGTTTTGCCCTGAAGCGCTCCCGCGGGGTGGATTCCGCCGTTTCCAGCAGCTTTGGCGGCGCCTACCAGGGGTTTTGGGTGGGGCTGGATAGCATCGGAATGTGCCGACTTACCGCGACCAGGCGGTTGTGCTGCGCGCCCACAAGCTGGGCGAGGCCGACCGCATCGTCACCCTGCTCACCGGCGCGCACGGCAAAGTGCGGGCGGTGGTCAAGGGAGTGCGGCGCACCTCGTCCAAGTGGGGGGCCAGGTTGGAGCCGTTCAGCTATGTGGACGTGCTGCTGGCCGAGGGCCGTTCCCTGGACACCGTCACCCAGGCGCAGACGCTGCGGCCGTATTCCAAGGCGGTCGGCGCCGACTACGCGCGCTTCACCGCCGGCGAGGTGATGCTGGAGACGGCCGACCGGCTGGTCACCGAAGAAGGCCAACCCGCCCGCAAGCAGTTTCTGCTGCTGGTGGGGGCTTTGCAGGCTTTGACGGCCGGAACCGCCGACGGGCCGCGCCCGCCGACGGCCATCATGGATTCCTATCTGCTGCGCGCCGCCGCGCTGGCCGGGTTCGCCCCGGTGCTGGGCGAGTGCGCGGGCTGCGGCGCTCCCGGCCCGCACCCGTACTTCTCGGTGCAGCTCGGCGGCACCGCCTGCGAGCGCTGCCGCCCGGTCGGCGCGGTGGGCCTTTCCGCCGAGACCCTGGCCTACCTGCGGGCTCTGGCTTGCGGAGATTGGCCGGCCACCCGCGACGTGGCGGCGGCCGCCGCCAGCCAGGCTTCCGGCATTGTCGCGGCTTTCGTTTCCTGGTATCTGGAACAGGGCATCCGCTCCCTGGAGCACGTCGACCGGGATGGTTTGGAAGAATAGGCTGTAATCCCAGCTTGAGAAGGAGTTTCGCTATGGGAAACCTGCTGATTGCCAACGCCCGGGTGTTCACCGCCGGGGTGCCCGACGCCGAACCGGTGGACGTCTTGATAAAGGATGGCCGGATTGCCGCAATTGGGCCCGGGGTGGGCAATGGTTTGAGCCATGGGGAAACGCGTGGAGGAGCGCATGGGGAAACGCATGGAGGAGCGCATGGAGGAGCGCATGGAGAAGCGCAAGTGCTGGACGCCCGGGGCGCGTCGGTCACCCCCGGCCTGCTGGATGCCCACTGCCACGCCTATGGAGTTTCGCTCAGTCTGGACGAGATGGAGCATTGGCCGCTGAGCCTGATCGCGCTGAAGGCCGCCCGGCGGCTCGAAGCGGCGCTGCGGCGCGGCTTCACCACCGTGCGCGATGTCGGCGGCGGCGACCCCGGCTTGGCCCAGGCAATCAGAGAGGGGCTGTTGCGCTCGCCGCGTTACCTGTACACCGGCCCGGCGCTCAGCCAGACCGGCGGGCATGGCGACGGCCGCGATCCGCTGCTAGGCGGCACCCCCGGCTGCGGCTGCTGCACCAACGTCATCGACGGGCCGGACCGGATGCGGGTGCGAGTGCGCGAACTGCTGTGGCAGGGGGCGCACGCCATCAAACTGCTCACCTCCGGCGGGGTCGTCTCGCCAGCCGACCCGCTGGCGATCCCGCAGTTTTCGCCCGCTGAAATCCAGGTCGCGGTGGAGGAAGCTACCCGCCGGGGCACTTACGTCACCGCGCACGCTTACTCCCCGGCCGCCATCAAACACTCGGTGGAAAACGGGGTGCGCTGTATCGAGCACGGCAACTTGCTTGACGAAGAGACGGCCGCGATGATGGCCGCCGCCGGCGCCAGCCTGATTCCCACCCTGGCCGCTTACGACGCCATGGATCGGCGTGGCGACCAGGTGGGCCTGACTCCCGTCGGCCGCGAGAAAAACACCCAGGTGCTGGCTGCGGGAAAGGAAGCCGTGAAGATCGCCCGCGCTGCCGGTGTGCGCATCGGCTTCGGCACCGACCTGATGGGCGCGCTGGAAGATGAGCAGCTCCAGGGGCTGCGGCTGCAATGCGAGGTGGAGGGCATCGAGCGCACCTTGGAGGCAGCTACCGCCACCAACGCCGCCATCTTCGGCCTTTCCGACGTTGGCCGTGTCCAAGAGGGCTTCGTGGCAGACCTGTTGGTCTTCACCGGCAATCTGCGCGAGCAGCCCGAATTGCTCTGGGAAGGCCGGCGGACTGTCATCCAGGCAGGGGAAATCGTCTCGCCCTGCTGTTGATTTCAGCGGGTCAATCGCCGCGGGCACCAAGGCTCAGCGCCGCCATGTCGCCCAGGGAAAGCGTCCACATGCGCCAAGTGTAACCAGGGCATTGTTACAGGCAGCTTGGGGTAGAGTTTTCGCTTGCGGGCCGGCAGCCAGCCGGCCGCGTGAAGAACCGCGGTGTGAGCCGCGCGCGAGTTGCGCACACTCTGCGGAGAATGCGCGTAGACAAGGGTAGAAAAGGAGTGTTCCGATGGCCTCGCGTCTGGACAATGTCATCTCGCTTACCAAACGCCGCGGGTTTGTCTACCCGTCTGGCGAAATCTACGGCGGCACCCGCGCCGCCTGGGATTACGGCCCCTACGGCGTCGAGCTGAAAGAGAACATCAAACGGGCCTGGTGGCGGGCGGTGGTGCAAGGCCGCGACGACGTGGTTGGCATCGACTCGTCCATCATCCTGCCCCGCGAAGTGTGGGTGGCCTCCGGCCATGTGGGCGTCTTCTCCGACCCGCTCACCGAATGCCTGTCCTGCCACAAGCGCCACCGCGCCGACCAACTTCTGGAAGGTTTCGCCTTCAAGCACGGGCGGGAAGCCACCGGCCTGGAAGAGGTGCCCTGCCCAGATTGCGGCACCGTCGGCCAGTGGACCGAGCCGCGCGATTTCAACATGATGCTGAAGACCTATCTGGGCGTCATCGAGGACGAATCGGGGCTGCATTACCTGCGCCCGGAGACGGCACAGGGCATTTT
>JAISTI010000177.1 GCA_031272685.1 Propionibacteriaceae bacterium
CGATGGTGAAATCCTGCTGGATGGCGTGGACCTGTTGGCTTTGCGCGGACGCAGCCTCAACCGTGTCCGGGGCCGTCGTGTGGGACTGGTTTTCCAAGACCCGTCCACCTCGCTGCACCCGCAGCTCACTGTCGGCTCGCAGCTCACCGACCACGTCCGCTACCACCTGGGGGCGTCCAAGGCCGAGGCCGCCGACCGCGCGGTGGCGGCCCTCGACCGGGTGGGCATTCCCGGTGGCAAAAACACCCTGCGCCGCTATCCCCACGAGTTTTCCGGCGGGCAGCGCCAGCGCATCGCCATCGCCATCGCGCTGGCCTGCGAGCCAGAGGTGCTGATCGCTGATGAGCCCACCACCGCCCTGGACGTCACCGTGCAAGCCGGGGTGCTGCAGCTGGTGCGCAAACTGGTGGACGAGCTGGGCCTGGCGGTGTTGTTCATCACCCACGACCTCGGCGTGATGAGTTCTATCGCCGACCGGGTGGCCATCATGCGCTACGGCGAGGTGGTGGAGGAAGGCGAGCGGCAGCAGGTGTTCGAGCGGCCCGCGCACGAGTACACCCGCAAGCTGCTCTCGTCGCTGCCCGGCGCGAAAGGCGGCCTGCAGACGCGCGCAGACCTGGAAGCCATCGGCGCTTTCGAGGAGGTGGACGATGCCTGAGCCGCGTGAGCCCGTCATCGAATGCCGCGACATCATCGTTGAATACCCCGGACATCCGCCGGTACGCGCGGTGGACGGTGTCTCCTTCGAGCTTTACCCCGGCGAGGTCGTCGGCCTGGTGGGGGAGTCCGGGTGTGGCAAATCCACCATGGCCAAGGTGCTGACGGGCCTGCTCAAGCCCAGCGCCGGAGAGGTGGTTTACCAAGGGAAGCCCTTGAAGCCGTTGGGTTTCGGGGGCCGGGACGTGGCCGAGACCGGTATCCAGATGGTGTTCCAGGATCCCGGCTCGTCGCTGAACCCGCGCCGCCGGGTGGGCCCGCAAATCCAAGACGGGCTCGACACCGCCGTCCGCCGCCTGAAGACGCCCGAGCATCCCGCCACCCCCGCCGAATGGCTGACCCGCATCGGCATGAGCCCCAAGGATGTTGGGCGCTTCCCGCGCAGCTTCTCCGGCGGGCAGCGCCAGCGCATCGCCACCGCGCGGGCGCTCGCCGCCGAGCCGAATGTGCTTATCGGCGACGAGCCCATCTCCGCATTGGACGCCTCGACGCAGGCGCGCGTCGCCTATCTGATGAGCACCCTGGCTGTCTCACAAGGGGCGACGCTGCTGTTCATCTCCCACGACCTCTCGGTGGTGCGCCTGATCGCCGACCGGCTGCTGGTCATGTACCGCGGCCACATCGTCGAGCGTGGCCGCACCGACGAGATCTGGAACGACCCGCGCCACCCCTACACCCAGGCGCTGTTGGGCGCGATTCCCGTCCCCGACGGCGCCGGCCGCATGCCCGCCGCCACCCCGCCCGGCACCGACTATCCCTTGGAAGAGGCCATCCGCTGAGTTGTCCCCTCCACCGCTAACCTGATAGCCCCTGATACGGCCTTGCGGTGCTGATAGCCCCTTGGAGACATCTGAAGCTGGCGGTTGGCATCGGCCGGTCGGTGTTGGCGGATTCTGAGACCGATCTGCACATAACTTGGTTTGGCATGTGCAGATAGAATCGGAATCTGTCAACCTTGTTGGGACACGTGTTTTCTGGGTTTAGGCTGCCTGCCTTTCTGGCCTGTTGATCCAGGTGGTGTCGGGGATCTCGGGTGTTCGGGGCCTGCCGGCGCGGAAGCGGTCGGGCCGGTTTTGCCAGGCTTGGTCGAGTGTGGCTTGGCGTTGCTGGTCTACCGGGCCTACGAGCCCGTAGTGGACGTCGTGGGGCGTGTGGTAGCCGATCCCTTGGAAGACGATGACGAAAAATGTGGGTAACCCTAACTAAAGAGGGTTACCCACCCCAAAGCAGGCCGAGCGCAGACGAGCTTGCTCGTGTGCCGAGGTCAAGGCTGGGGTAATAGGGCGCGGAGCGCCCGAATACAATTTTCATCATCCACGTAGATGCCCTCCCCGCCTTGGGCAGGCTTGTGGACAACCTGGACCCCTTTCAGGCCACTGCCCACAATCTTGCGAAAATCGGCGGGGTTTCAGGATTGTGGTCAATCCAAGGCCGAATCGGGGCCCGAAAGGGCCGGTTTCCCGGCGTGTCTCCGGGTGCCATTGACCACAATCTTAGAAAACCTCTGGTTTTGGCAGCAGTGTGGCACCCCACCCCTGCGATCACCGATCAACACGCTCATCCCTTGGAGGGCGAAGAAGAAAATTGTGGTTAACCCTAATTATGGAGGGTTATCCACCCCAACGCAGGCCGAGCGCAGACGAGCTTGCTCGTATGCCGAGGTCAAGGCTGGGGTAATAGGGCGCGGAGCGCCCGAATACATTTTTCGTCTTCCTTGCCGATGTCCTTCCCGCCGGGATGACGTTCGGCTGCCTGGGACGACAAATCTCCGGCGAGGGACGGCAATTCCCGCCCCGCAGGGTAGCGGCTAGCGGGGGCCGGGTTCGTGTAGAATCACAGGGCAACAGCCCGTTGCGACGGGCTTTCCTGTTTGAGGGAGGCAGCATGCCTGGAATTGTTATCGTCGGCGCCCAGTGGGGCGACGAAGGCAAAGGCAAGGCCACCGACCAGATCGCCGAGCGGGTCGATTACACCGTGCGGTATTCCGGGGGCAACAACGCCGGGCACACCATCGTGGTGGACGGCCAGACGTACGCGCTGCACCTGCTGCCGTCCGGCATTCTGAACCCCGGCTGCGTGCCCGTCATCGGAAACGGCGTGGTGGTGGATTTGGAGGTGCTCTTCGAGGAGATTGACCTGCTGCTCGCCCGCGGCGTGTCCGCCGCCGATCACCTGCTGGTCTCCGCGAACGCGCACATCATCGCCCCCTACCACAAGGTCATCGACAAGGTGACGGAGCGTTTCTTGGGCAAGCGCCGGATCGGCACCACCGGCCGGGGCGTCGGCCCGGCATACTCCGACAAGGTGAACCGGCTCGGCATCCGGGTGCAAGACCTGCTCGACGAGAAAATCCTGCGCCAGAAGGTGGAAGCCTCGCTGGAGCAGAAAAACCACCTGCTGGTGAAGGTCTACAACCGGGCGGCGATCCGACCCGACGAGGTGGCCGAACAGCTGCTGCAATACACTCCCAGGCTGCGCCCGCTCGTCGCCGACACCGCCCGGGTGCTGAACGACGCGCTGGACGAAGGCAAAGTGGTGCTCTTCGAAGGCGCGCAGGCGCACCACCTCGACGTCGACCACGGCACCTACCCGTATGTCACCTCCTCCAACCCGATCGCCGCCGGCGCCTGCACCGGCGCGGGGGTGGGCCCGACCCGCATCGACCGGACCATCGGCATCATGAAGGCCTACACCACCCGGGTGGGAGAGGGGCCGTTCCCCACCGAGCTGCACGACGCGGCCGGCGAGAAGCTGCGCCAAGACGGCGGCGAGTTCGGCACCACCACCGGGCGGCCGCGGCGCTGCGGCTGGTTCGACGCGCTGGTGGTGGAGCAGGCGGTGCGCGTCAACGCCTTCACCGACCTGTTCTTGACGAAGCTCGACGTGCTCACCGGCTGGGAGGAAATCCCGGTGTGCGTCGGTTACGAGGCGGAAGGCCGGCGGCTTGCCCACCTGCCCATGACCCAGACCGAATTCCACCATGCGGAGCCGGTGTACGAATACCTGCCCGGCTGGAGCGAGGACATCTCCGGCGCGCGCAGTTTCGACCAGCTTCCGCAAAACACCCAAAGATACGTGCGCCGTCTGGAAGAATTGTGCGCAACCCGCATCTCCGGCATTGGCGTCGGCCCGTCGCGGGAACAGGTAGTGATGCTCAGGGATTTGAGATGAAGATAGACAACGTGCTGGTCATCGGCAATGGTGGCCGCGAACACGCCCTCGCTTGGGCGCTCAGCAACGACCCGGCGGTCGGAGCGGTGCACATCGCCCCCGGCAACCCCGGCACCGCCGCCGTCGGAACGAACCACCCCGTCGCCGCCACCGACGGCGATTCGGTGGCGGAGCTGGCGGTGCGCATCGGCGCAGACCTGGTGGTCGTCGGCCCGGAAGCGCCGCTGGTCGCCGGGGTGGCCGACGCCGTGCGCGCCCAGGGCATCCCAGTGTTCGGCCCGAGTGCCGCCGCCGCCCAGCTGGAAGGCTCGAAAGCCTTCGCCAAAGAAATCATGGCCGCCGCCGGCGTGCCCACCGCCGCCTCGCGCTTCTGCGCGACCGTCCCCGAATACGAGGCTGCCCTCGACGAGTTCGGCCCGCCCTACGTGGTGAAAAACGACGGCCTGGCGGCAGGCAAAGGCGTCGTCGTCACCAACGACCGCGCGCTGGCCCTGCAACACGCCGCCGAATGCGTGCAGGTGGTCATCGAAGAGTTCCTCGACGGCCCGGAAGTCAGCCTTTTCGCCTTGTCGGACGGCACTACGGTGCTGCCCTTCGAGCCCGCCCAAGATTTCAAGCGGGTGGGGGACGGCGACACCGGCCCCAACACCGGCGGCATGGGCGCGTATACCCCGCTGCCGTGGGCCCCGCCGGGCCTGACACAGCAGGTGGTGGACACCGTCATCCAGCCGACGGTCGACGAGCTGGCCCGCCGCGGCATCCCCTTCGTGGGCGTGGTGTACGCCGGCCTGGCGCTAACCAGCCGGGGCTTGCGGGTGGTGGAGTTCAACGCCCGCTTCGGCGACCCGGAAACCCAGCCGCTGCTGCGCCGCCTGAAGACCCCGCTGGGCGAGGTGCTCTACGCGGCGGCCACCGGGCAGCTCGCCGAGCATCCGCCGCTGGAATGGGGCGCCGGCGCCACCTGCGCCGTGGTGGTGGCGGCCGAAGGCTATCCCGGCACCCCCCGCAGTGGCGACGTCATCGAGGGCGGCTTCGCCGATTGGATCTTCCACGCGGGCACGAACCTGAACGGCCACGGCCAGCTGGTCTCCTTCGGAGGCCGGGTGCTCGCGGTGGTCGGCTCCGGAGACGATCTCGCCGCCGCCCGCGCCGACGCCTACGAGAAAGTGAAAGACGTGCGCTTCGAAGGCTGCTTCTACCGCCACGACATTGCCCTGAAAGCCGTCAACGGCCAAATCAAGCTCGGGCCGGCCTACGCATGAGCGCCATCCCGAACGTGCTGGCCAGCCGCTACGCCTCGGCGGCGATGCGGCAAATCTGGTCTCCTGAAGAGAAAGTGAAGGCCGAGCGCGAGCTGTGGCTGGCCGTGCTGCAAGCCCAGGCTGATCTCGGGGTGGATTTCGGCCGGGACGACCCGCAAGCCGTCATCGCCGACTACCGCCGGGTGCTGCCCCAGGTGGATTTCGAGTCGATCAACGCCCGTGAACGGGTCAGCCGCCACGATGTCAAAGCCCGCATCGAAGAGTTCAACGCCCTGGCCGGGCACGAGCACATCCACAAAGGCATGACCAGCCGCGACCTGACCGAAAATGTCGAACAGGCCCAAATCCTCGCCGCGCTGAAACTGGCGCGGGAGCGGGCGGTGGCCGTGCTCGCCAACCTCGCCCGGCTCGCCGTCCAATACCGCGAACAGCCGCTCACCGGCCGCAGCCATAATGTGCCCGCGCAGCTCACCACCCTCGGCAAGCGCTTCGCCAGCGCCGCCGACGAACTCCTGGCCGCCTTCGCCCGCCTCGACGAACTCATCGCCCGCTATCCGCTGCGCGGCATAAAAGGCCCGATGGGCACCGCCCAAGACATGCTCGACCTGCTGGGCGACGAGGCCAAACTCGCCGAACTTGAGCGGCGGGTCGCCACCCAACTCGGGTTTTCCCAGGTGCTCTCCTCCGTCGGCCAGGTGTATCCGCGCTCCCTCGACCACGATGTGCTGTCTACGCTGATTCAGGTCGCCGCCGGGCCGTCCTCGCTGGCCACCACCATCCGGCTGATGGCCGGGCAAGAGCTGGTCACCGAAGGCTTCAAGGAGGGCCAAGTCGGCTCGTCGGCGATGCCGCACAAGATGAACGCCCGCTCCTGTGAGCGGGTGAACGGGCTGATGGTGATTCTGCGCGGCTACGGCGCCATGGCCGCCGACATGGCCGGCGGGCAGTGGAACGAGGGGGACGTCTCCTGCTCGGTAGTGCGCCGGGTGGCGCTGCCGGACGCCTTCTTCGCCCTCGACGGGCTGTTCGAGACTTTCCTCACCGTGCTTTCCGAATTCGGGGCCTTCCCGGCCGTCATCGAGGCCGAGTTGGCCCGCTATCTGCCCTTCCTGACGACCACGAAGGTGCTGATGGCGGCGGTGCGGGCCGGAGTGGGCCGCGAAGTGGCCCACGAGGCCATCAAGAAGCACGCGGTCGCGGTGGCCGGGGAATTGCGCCAGGGCGCTGGCCGCAACGACCTGTTCGAGCGGCTGGCCGCCGATCCCACCCTCGGATTGAACCTGTCCCAAATCCAAGACGCCGCCGCCGACCCGCTGTCGCTCACCGGCGCCGCCCGCTCCCAGGTGGACGCGGTGGTGGCGCGGGTGGAAGCGCTGGCGGCCCAGTATCCGCAAGCCGCCGCCTACCAGCCGGGCGAAGTCCTCTAGGTGGGTGGCAGTGGCAATTCTGGCGCGGCGGATCGCGGCGGACGGTGGTGCCGGATGAGACGAATCGCGCTCGTGCTGGTGTTGGGGCTGTTGGTTTCCGGCTGCGGCCGGGTACACCCGTCAGCCACCGGCGAAGTCACGGCCGGCCCGGCGGCCGTCGTTTCCCCTAGCCAAAGCCCTGTTGCCTCGTCAGCTGCGGCGGAAAGCCCGATTCCGCCCCCGACACCCGCACCCAGCCCCACTCCCACGCCAACGCCCACGCCAACGCCCACCCCAACCCCGTCCAGCCCGCCAGAAGACACCCGCGAAGGCGCGGAACTGGACGTGCCGTTCACCGTGCAGGGCATCCCGGTAGTTTCGCGCAAGCATCCCGTCTCCAAGAAATACGTGCCCGAAGGGCTTTCCAAACGCGGCCTGGTGAAAGCGGCGGACGCCGCCCTCACCGAGATGACCAAGGCCGCCAAGAAGGACGGCGTCACCATCAAACTGCGCTCCGCCTACCGCAGCTACGCCACCCAGGAGACCATCTTCAACCGAGCGCTCAAGACCTATCCCAGTGTGGAGAAGGCCAAACGTTACAACGCCGAGCCGGGCAACTCCGAACACCAGACCGGGCTGGCCGCCGACCTGTGGGACGGCAACACCTGGGGCGACGCCGTCGCCCGCACGAAAATCGGCAAGTGGCTGTGGAAGCACGCCCCCGAATACGGCTGGATCTTGCGCTACCCGCCCGACGGCAAGGAAGAAATCACCGGCTACATCTACGAGCCGTGGCACTACCGCTACATCGGCAAAGAGGCGGCGGCGGCCTTCGAACCGAACACCACGCTCACTCTGGAGGAATACCTCGGAATCGACGGCACCGCCGAAAACCAGTAGTTATAGCAGCGTCATTTCCGCAGCTTCGACCAGCACCCCGGACGCGGTGGGCTCGGAAGACGGCAGCACCTGGTAGATTCCGGCGCCCTCGCGCTCCGCGACGTACTGCGCGATCTGACCGTCCACATAATGGATGGCTGCGCCGTCGTCGGCCGCGAAACCGCCGGGCAGCACCCCGGTGGCGACCGCCTCGGTGTAGACCGGGGCGCGCAGCTCCTCGCCGTCGAAATGCGAGCAGAAGCTGCCCGGCAGCAGGCCGAGCCCGCCCAGCCAAGCCTTGGGCTCGCCGAAAGCGTCGGTGACCGTGCCCTCGTAGAAGCACGAGCCGCCGGCCGCGATGCCGCCGACCACCACGTCGCCCCGGGCGATGCGCTCTTTCACGGCCACATCTACCCCATGGGCCTGCCACAAGGCCATCAGGTTCACCGTTGACCCGGCGCCGATGAGGATCAGGTCGGCTTCGGGGATGCGGCTGACCGACTGGGCGGAGTTGCCCCACACGGTGAGCACCATCGGCCGGGTGTGGAGCGCGCTGTATGCCAGCAGGAAGCTGTTGATGTATTGCGGGTCGTCCGCCGACGCGGTGGGCGCGAAGCAGACCAGGGGAGAGGGTTTACCGGTCAGCTCGACCAGGAAGCGGTCGAGGCTGGTGGGCTGCCCCTCCGGTGACATGGAGAATCCGCCCCCGCCGGCGGCCACGAGATGGGTTGCCATGGCGTTATTCTATGCGCATGGAAAACGCAGTGGTGGGCATCATCATGGGCTCGGATTCCGATTGGCCGAAAATGCAGGCGGCCGCGGAAGCCCTCTCAGAATTCGGCATCCCCTGGGAGGCGGACGTGCTCAGCGCCCACCGGATGCCCATCGAAACCCTTGAGTACGCGGCCACCGCCGCCGGGCGCGGCCTGAAAGCCATCATCGCGGGCGCGGGCGGCGCCGCCCACCTGCCGGGCGTGCTGGCCGCCGCCACCGAGCTGCCGGTCATCGGCGTTCCCATCGCGTTGAAAAACCTGGACGGGCTGGATTCGCTGCTCTCCATCGTGCAAATGCCCGCCGGGGTGCCGGTGGCCACCGTCGGGGTGGACAACGCCCGCAACGCCGGGCTGCTGGCCGTGCGCATTCTCGCCGCCGCTGACGACGAGCTGCGCGCGAAAGTGGTGGCTTTCCAGGCGGAGTTGAAGGCCAAGGCTTCCGCCAAAGGCGCGGTGGTGCGCGAAGCCGCCGGGCAGGCAGCCGCCAAATAGCGCTCACCTGCTGGTCGCGCATTTCCAACGTTTTCGCCACTTCGTGGGCAATACTTGTGGGCGTGACTTCCGTGTCTTCCCCCACGGTGGTGCCGACCCCCGCACGCCGGAGCGCCCGCATCAAGCTGCGGCGGGGCATCGGCCTCACCTTGATGAACCTGGTGGTGCCCGGCTCGGCGGAAATCGCCCACGGCAACCGCACCGCCGGGAGAATCGCCGTGCGCGTTTGGGGAATCTGCGTGCTGGCGGCGCTGCTGCTCGCGGTGGCGCTGCTCGTCGCCCACGGGCCCGTCATCTCCCTCTACACGAACCCGGTGACGCTCACCGTCCTCAGCTGGCTTGTCCCGGTGCTGGGCCTGGGCTGGGCGCTGCTGGTGGCCGACGCCTGGCGCATCGCCACTCCCGCCGGCATGACCGTCCCCGGCAGGATCATCTCCGGAGCGCTGGCGCTGGCTTTGGTGCTCGGCATCGGCGGCACCGCCTACGCCTCCCACGGGTTCTTCGGCGCGCAGTCTTCCCTGATCGGCGACGTTTTCACCGGCGGCGGCGAGGCGGAGACCGAAGCCGGGCGCTACAACATCCTGCTGCTCGGCGGTGACGCCGGGGCCGACCGCGTCGGGCTGCGCCCCGACTCCATCACCGTCGCATCCATCAGCGTGAAGACCGGCCGGACGGTGCTGTTCAGCCTGCCGCGCAATATGCAGCGGGTGCCCTTCCCGACCGACTCGCCGCTGTACGAGCTGTACCCGAACGGCTACTACTGCCCGGAGAAAGACCTCGCGGACCTCTGCATGCTCAACGGCATCTACACCGAGGCCATGAACCACAAGAAACTCTTCAAGGGCGTGAAATACCCCGGAGTGGAAGCCACCAAGGGAGCAGTGGAGGAAACCCTCGGCCTGAAAATCAACTACTGGGCGATGATCGACCTGCAAGGCTTCGAGAAGCTCATCGACGCGCTCGGCGGCATCACCCTCGACATCGGCAAGAAGGTGCCGATCGGCTCGGTGCACGGCGTCAAGGGCGTCTACGGCTGGATCAAGCCCGGCAAGGCCGTGCACCTGGACGGGTTCCACGCCTTGTGGTTCGCCCGTTCCCGAGAGTATTCCACCGACTACGAGCGGATGCAGCGGCAGAAGTGCGTGATGAACGCGATGGTGCAGCAGCTCGACCCGATGACGGTGCTGACCAACTTCCAGCAGATCGCCGAAGCCTCCGGCAAGGTCGTTGCCACCGACCTGCCTGCCGACCAGATTTCCACCATGCTCGACCTGGCCGTCAAAGTGAAGTCGAAGCCGATGTCCTCGGTGAGCTTCACCCCGCCGCTGATCAAGCCCGCCAACCCCAACTTCAAGAAGATCAAGGCGAAAGTGGCCGCCGCCATCATCAAGTCGGAGGCGAAAGACGAGCCGAAGCCCACCCCGTCCGAGTCGGCCGCCGGCGAAACTTCCGGGCAAACCTCCGAACCGGCCGCCGAGACGGCGGCGGATGCCGCGCCGGCCCCCGATACCGCCGAAACCGCCGCGGCGACCGCGTCGCAGCCAAAGGAATCCGCTTCCGCGACGCCTTCCGAAGACGCCGCCGCCACCACCGAGGCGGACGACCTCGGCGAAGTCTGCTCAGTGGCTTGAGGCT
>JAISTI010000215.1 GCA_031272685.1 Propionibacteriaceae bacterium
CTGCTTCGGGTTCGCCAGTACATCGGCGACTGCCACCTCGGCGAACCAAGCGCCCGCCACCTGGTTAGCGGCGGGCTCGCCGGCCAACTCCGGGTCGGTGCGCTGCAGCAGATCACCCAGCCCGCGGCCGAGACCGCTTCTCTTCGCCGCCATCTATTCCTCCGTTACCGCGGCCAGCGCGATTTCCCTGGCCGCCTCGACATATGCTTGCGCGCCTACTGACGCGCGTTGGTAGGTGAGCACCGAACGCCCGTAGCTCGGAGCCTCGGCAATCCGCACCGAGCGCGGAATGGTGGCCACCAGAGTCTGTTTGGGAAAGTAGCTCCTTATCTCGTGCTCGACATCGGCGGCGAGGTTGGTGCGAGCGTCGACCATGGTCATCAGCACGGTCGTCAGCCGCAACCGGTTGTTGAGGTCGCGCTGCACGGATTCCAGCGTTCGCATCAGCTGGGTGACGCCCTCAAGCGCGTAATACTCCGCCTGTATGGGCAGCAACAGCTCGTTGGCCGCCACCAAGGCGTTCACGGTCAGCAGCCCCAAGGACGGCGGGCAGTCGATGAACACGTAATCCATCTCCTTCGCAGCCAGGAAGGCGTTGAGCGCCCGCAGCAGCTTGCTTTCCCGGGCCATCGCCGTGACCAGCCCGATTTCGGCGCCGGCTAAATCTATGGTCGCCGGAACCACCCACAGCCCTTTGGCCTCCGGGGAGGGTTGCACTAGTTCGGCCAGCGGGGTGCCGTTGAGCAGTTCGAATGAGCCGGGCGTGCCCTCCCGGTGCTCGATGCCGAGCGCTGTGGAAGCGTTTCCCTGCGGATCGAGGTCGATGACCAACACCCGCATCCCGCCCTGTGCCAGCGCCACCGCCAGATTCACGGAAGTAGTGGTCTTGCCGACGCCGCCTTTCTGGTTGGCCACCACAAAAATCCGGGTATCCCGCGGCCTTGGGAACAATGTTTCACGTGAAACATCCAACTCGATGTCATCGGGCAGCTCGGGCACAACCGCAAACTCCGGGCCGTCGTAGGCCACGCGCCGGGGTTCCGCTGCCACATCGCTCCAATCTCAGAAGGGACACTCTAACCTTACTGCCGTGTCCGACGCGCCGAGTTTCGCAGGCCAGCCGGCCCAGCCGCCGCAGCAGTGGCCTCAGAAGCTGTAGTAAGTGCAAAGCGGGTCGAAGTAGGCCAGAAATGGCCCCGTGCTGTCATCGCTCGGAATCACGATGACGTTGGCTTGGCCTTGCGCCACCGGCACCGGCACCTTGGCAAGTTGGATGGCGAAACCCATCTGGTAGCGGTTGCGCAATTCCGCCGCCTCGTCGGCGGCGCCCTCGCCTTTCAGGGCCAGCAGATACCCTTTCTCGCTCACCATTGGCAGGCACCAGCGGACGATGTTCCGCAGCGAAGACAGCGCCCGGCACACAACCACTGGAAAGTTTCCGGGATAATCCGGCTCCTTCGGGAAGTCCTCCGCACGGGCGCGCGCCACCGTAGCGTTGGACAGCCCCAGTTCGGCCACCGCCAGCCGCAGGAAATCGGTGCGCCGTTGCATTGAATCCAACAGCGTCACCTGCAAATCTGGTCGGACGATCGCCAACGGGATTCCCGGCAACCCGGCGCCAGAACCCACGTCCAGCACCCTTTCCCCTTCGGCGATCAGCGGTTCCAGGGCCAGCGAATTCAGAATGTGCCGCTCCCAGAGCCGCGAACCCTCATTCGGCCCGACGAGCCCCCATTCGATGCCTCTTCCGGCCAAGAGACTGTGGTAGCGCGCAAGCGCGGGATAAGCCGCTCCAAATGCTTCACGCAGCGCGGCCTCCATGTTGGCCTTAGCTTTCCTCCGGCTCGGAGAATTCTTCGCCGCTCGCATCGGCGGGCTCGCCTTCCCCGGCTTCCGACACTTCCGGAGCCGGCGCGGCCTCAGCATCGCCGTCGGGCACATCAGCTTCGGACGGCTCTTCGCCTTCCTCCTGCCCGGCGGGTACCTCTGGGGCCACCGGATGCACGACAACGCGGCGCTGCGGCTCTTCGCCTTCGGATTCCGAATACAGCCCGGCGGCAGCCACCTCATCGTGGACGATCTTGCGCTCGAATGGATTCATAGTGGGCAGCGGGATGGCCTCCCCGGTCTCTTTCGCCTCGGCAATCGCCTCGGCCGCCAGCGCCCGAAGCTCTTTGCGGCGCTTCTCCCGGTATCCCCCGACATCGAGCATCAGGCGGCTGCGGTGCCCGGTTTCGGTCATCACCGCCAGCCGGCACAGCTCTTGCAGCGCCTCAAGCACCTCTCCGTCTTGCCCGACCAAGGTGTCGGAGTCGGTGAGGATGGAAACATGCGCCCGCCCGCCGTCGACATACGTGTCGATGTCGCCGTCGAGGTCGGCGATGTCCAGCAATTCCTCCAGGTAGTCGGCGGCCAGCTCGCCTTCGTTTTCCAGCGACGCCTGACGGTCTTTCCCCGGTTCGCCCTCGTCCTCGTCCTCGCCGTCGGGCTCATCTTCGGCAACGGCACCCTCCTCGGCACCTTCAATCTCCGCGTCGGCTTCCGCTGCGGCGTCGACGTCGGCCGCCTCAGCAGGCCGTTCCGCTGTTTGGCCCGCAGGGACCGTCTCTTCAGCTACTTCCACCACTTCTTCCACAGTGGCAGCTTCGTTTTCAACCATGGGTTCACTCATGTTGTTTCTCCTTGTCAGGGCTCAATTCTTGCGTTTGGCCCGTGATGTCTTCTTGCGTTGCACCCGCACCGGCTGCGTGCTCGCGCCATCGGCAGCGGCCCCTTCAGCGTCCGGAGCAACCGCTTCCACAGGCTCGGTGGATGCCGCGGCGGTGGGTTCTGGCTTGCGCGTAACCACCTGCTTCGCGTCGCGGACGACTTTCGGGTTTGCGGCCGCACCAGACGGGCGGACCACCTTCTTTTTGCCGGTTGCCACCGGCTCCGGCGGCGGCGGCGCGGCCTTGCGCTTGCCTTGCTGCTTTTTCTTGCGTTCGGCCATTATCACGTCCGGGTCTTTGCCCTGGGCGCGCATGCGCTCCTCCCAGTCGATATACGCCGGGGTGCCGGGGGCGGGGTTGTTGTGCACCAAAATCCACTGCTGGCCGAGCGTCCACAGGTTGGTGGTCAGCCAGTAGATCAGCACGCCGATGGGGATGTTGACACCGCCGAAGGCGTAGAGCGCCGGGAACGCCCAGAGCATGATTTTCTGCTGTTGGGCCATCGGGCCGGTCTGCGCGGAAGGCGGCATATTTTTGCGCATCAATTGCAACTGGGTGGTAAACAGCGTCGCCGTCATGAGAACGATCATGACGATAGTGACGGTCTGCACCGGCCCCCAGCCGGACTCGGGAATCGGCCAGAACCACTGCGAGATTTTCGCCCCAAAAATCTCGCCGTTGCGCAGCGAATCCCAGTACGGGGTCTCCGGGGTGATCCAGGAGCCAGGCATCTCATTGCCGCGGGCGGCGTTGTTCAACACCCAGAAAAGCCCGAGGAACACCGGCATCTGGCACAGAATCGGAAGGCAGGACGCCATCGGGTTGATGCCCTCTTGTTGATACAGCCGCATCGTCTCTTGGCCAAGCCGCTCCCGGTCGTCTTTGTATTTCTCCTGCAGCTCTTTGACCTTCGGCCCAATAAGTTGCATGTTTCGCGTGGAGTTGATTTGCCGCACGAACAACGGGATCAGGATGGTTCGCACCAACATGGTGAGCACGATGATGGATAGCGCCCACGACCAGCCGGAGTTTGGGTCGATAAACAACGAGAAGAAGGAGTGGAAGAGCACCAGCGCGCCGGAAATCAGCCAATAGAGCGGCGTCATGCAGTTGTTCAGGAAACCCAGTAGGTCTTCCCACATGCCCATCGGGACAATCAACGGTACGGCGTTAAGCATCGGCCATCACCAGCGCCCGCTGCGGCTGCCCCGCGAGCAGCTCTTGTTCGAGATCCCATTCCGGCGTGCCCGGAACTGGGTCGTATCCGCCCACCGACCAGGGGTGGCAGCGCAACAAGCGCTTCAGCGTGTACCACGAACCCCGGGCGGCGCCGTGCACTTCGACGGCGCGCAGCGCGTAGGTGGAGCACGAAGGGTAGAACTTGCACACATCCCCATAGAGCGGGCTTATCACCGCCCGCCAGAACTTCAAGAAGCCGATTACCAGGTATTTCATGCTTGAAGCTTTCGGTAGCAGGCGCGCAGCGCACTGGCCAGCTGTGGCTGGAGGTCGGCGCGATCGGCGCCGGGGAAGGCCCGCACCACCACGTCGACGTGGTTCGCCTGGCCAAGTTCGGAAGCGAGCAGGTGGCGCAGCCGGCGCTTCACCCGGTTTCGGATCACGGCCCCACCGACTTTCTTGGAAACGACCAGCCCCGCGCGGGAGTGTTCCAACCCGTTTGCGCGCATGTGGACGACCAAGTGGTCGCGCCCAGCCCGGACGCCGCCAGTGAGTGTTTCACGAAAATCCCCGCTCTCTCTGAGGCGCGACTGCCGGGGCAGCAACGTCAGCCAGCCAGCCGGGCGCGTCCGCGGCGCCGGCGGGCAGAGATGATGGCACGGCCGGCGCGGGTGCGCATGCGCAGGCGGAAGCCGTGGGTGCGAGAGCGGCGCCGATTGCTCGGCTGGAAGGTGCGCTTGGTCACGATGCTCCTTACGAACTGATGCGCCCACGGTGGACGCACGCTTGCCTTTTCAGACCAACCAACAATACGCGCTGGCGTCCAATTCGGGCAACCTCAGCCCCTCCGTGAGACTAGATTTTGGGCGGTTGTCCACAGGACACGCCGATTCTTGTCCAAGTTTTCGCAAGTGTATTGCCGGTTCGCGCGGGTGAGGCTAAGTTATCCACATCAAGCGAAGGCCGCCGGCAACCCGCGGCGAGAGTGAAGACCTGGAGGAACGGCTGGCCATGGGCGTTGACGCGCAAACCCCGGCAGGAACTGCCTGGGAGTACGTCATGGCGAATGTCCCGCCCTTCGACCGCGGCTGGCTGAAAGCCGCCCGGCCTTCCGCCCTCCACGACTCGCTGCTGGTCATCGATGTTCCCGACGAGTATGTCCGCACCCAGGCCGAGACCCGCTTCCGGCCCAAAATCGAGGCACTGCTCACCGAGCACCTGGGCCGGCCGATGAGCCTGGCAGTCAACATCAACCCCGGCTTGGATGCCGAATTGGAAGAAGACGACGAGGAAGAAGACGACGACGTACCCCCGCTGTCCATCCCTCCCACCACCTTCCTGACCCAGTTGAACCCCAAGTACACCTTTGACACCTTCGTCATCGGCGAGTCGAACCGCTTCGCGCACGCCACCGCCATCGCCGTCGCGGAGAATCCGGGCAACGCCTTCAACCCACTGCTGATTTATGGCGATTCCGGGCTGGGCAAGACACATTTGCTGCATGCCATCGGCCACTATGTGCGCAACTACTACTCCCATCTGCGGGTGCGCTACGTCTCCACCGAAGAGCTGACCAACGACTTCATCAACTCCCTTACCGACAAATCCCAAATCGAGTTCCGCAAGAAATACCGCGACGAGACGGACGTGTTGCTCGTCGACGACATCCAGTTCATCGAAGGCCGCACGCAGACCCAGGAAGAGTTCTTCCACATCTTCAATACCCTGCACATCGCCCAAAAGCAGATTGTTCTCACCTCCGACCGCCATCCGCAGGCGCTGCCCGGCCTGGAGGAGCGGCTGCGCTCCCGCTTCGAGTGGGGGCTGATGGCGGACGTGCAGCCGCCCAGTTTGGAAACCCGCGTCGCCATCCTGCGCCGCAAGGTGATGGCGGAGAACCTCACCGCCACCAACGAGGTGCTGGAGTTCATCGCCACCCGCATCAAGTCCAATATCCGCGAACTGGAAGGCGCGCTCATCCGGGTAACCGCCTACGCCTCTTTGCAAAACCAGATCCTGGATCTGCCACTGGCCGAACACGTCCTCGAAGACTTGATTCCGATGGATTCCATGAGCGTCATCACGCCCGAGCTGATTCAAGCGCAGGTGGCCGACTACTACCAGCTCAGCGTTGATTCCCTCACCGGCCCGGAGCGCACCCAAAGCCTGGCCACCGCCCGCCAAGTCGCCATGTATCTGTGCCGCGAGCTCACCAGCCTGTCACTGCCCAAAATCGGCGACAGTTTCGGCGGCCGCGACCACACCACTGTGATGCACGGCGAGCGCCGCATAAAAGCCCTTATGCGCGAGCGCCGCGACCTGTTCGACCAAGTCACCGAGCTTACGAACCGCATCCGGGCCGCCGCCCGCTAGTTTTCCACAACCACAGCCCAACCGAGCGCGCGTGAATGTGAATAACCCTGGGGAAAACTGGTGAATTCTGTGGATTCTTGTCCAATTGGGACAATCCGCCCCCAACTTTTCCACACTAAAACTGGAGTTATCCACAAGGTTTGTGGACGGGTTTCCTGCCGCGCTGCTAGGGAATTGGGTAGTTTTCCACCCCGCCCACAGCCGCTACTACTACTACGAAGCTAAACATAAGTTAATGAGTCCAAGTCGGACCTGTGTGCGGGCCGACCCAATGCTGGAAGTTTGAGCGCCCCCGCCTGCCGCCCGATATTGTTGTGCCCAACTACCCAAAGGAGTTGGCTCATGTTGATTCGCCTTGAACGTGACGTGCTGTCCGACGCGGTCGCCTGGGCTGCGCGTAGCCTGCCGATGCGGCCGAGCCTGCCCATCCTGTCCGGGCTGAAAATCGAGGCGGCCGACGGGACGGCTGTGCTCTCTAGCTTCGACTACGAGACGTCCGCGAAAATCACCGTCCCCGCCGAAGTGTCCCAAGAAGGCGTGACACTCGTGTCGGGCAAGCTGCTGGCTGAAATCGCCCGTTCGCTGCCGAACCGCCCGGTTGAGTTGAAGTCGGACGAGAATTCCGTCGACATCACCTGCGGCAGCGCCCGGTTCACTTTGCAGACCCTTCCCATCGACGAGTATCCGCCACTGCCAGAGATGCCGCCGGTGGCTGGAAAGGTGAAGGCCGCGTAATTCGCGTCGGCGGTGCAGCAAGTGGTGGTGGCCGCCGGCCGTGACGAATTGCTGCCGATCTTCACCGGCGTGAAAATGGAGACGACTCCCGAGGAGATCGCGTTCTTGGCCACCGACCGCTATCGCATGGCGTTGCGGGAAATCCCATGGCAGGGGAAAGCGAAGGCCGAGACGTCGTCGTTGGTGCCCGGCAAAGTGTTGCTGGAGACGGCGAAGTCGCTGGCCGGCGCCGAAAACATCACCATCAGCCTGGGCCTCGAGGGAAATGAGGGAATCATCGGCTTCCAAGGCACCATCGGGGATGTCACTTCCGAAATCACCACCCGGCTCCTCGATGGGGATTTCCCGAAGGTGCGGCACCTGATGGAAATCAGCCCGCTGGTCACCGTCCGCGCCAACACCGCCGAGGTCATCGCCGCCGTCAAACGCGTCGCTCTCGTCGCCGAGCGGAACACCTCGATGCGCATGCTCATCGAGGCCGGAGGAATCACCTTGGAGGCCGCTACCGGAGATCAAGCCCAAGCGGTCGAGGCGCTGGAAGCGGTCGTCGAGGATTTGGCGGGCACCGGCCTGAGCGTCACGGTTGCCGGGTTCAACCCACACTATCTGCAAGACGCGCTGAACGTCGTCGAATCCCCCTTTATCAGCTTTGCCTTTACAGCTCCGGGCAAGCCTTGCGTGCTCATGCAGCTTCGGGAAATCGACGGCGATCCACTTCCCGGCTACCGGCACGTCATCATGCTCATGCGGCTGCCTTCGTAGTCCGCGCAGATGTTCGTCACCCACCTAAGCCTCGCCAGCTTTCGATCCTACGATTCGCTGGAACTTGCCCTGGGGCCGGGGGTGAGCACTTTCACCGGCCCGAACGGGCAGGGAAAGACCAACCTTGTCGAGGCTGTCGGCTATCTC
>JAISTI010000057.1 GCA_031272685.1 Propionibacteriaceae bacterium
TGCCGCCGGGTCGGCTGGGCTGGGTTCGCTGATGGCGGGGGTGGCTGGTGGTTGTTCGGAGTCGGGGATGAAGACGTCTTCGGTGATTTGCGCGGGCGGGGTTTCGCCGGTTTGCTTCGGCATGGCGAAGCCGCAGTTCGGGCAGAAAGCCGCACCCGCAGGCACCCTCGTGCCGCACTGGGGGCAAAAAAACACAGCTGGCCTCCTCTCGCGCCAAATCCTACCCAGACCAACCCACCCCAAACCGGCCAAGCCGAAAAACCACTGCAGGTAAGCGCGATGCTCTCGGGTCAGCCCTGGTATCCGCTCACGCGGGGATGATTTCCAAGATGGGCTCCAGGCCGACGAAATCCTTGGGGTTTTGGGTGGCGAGGGCGCAGCCGTTGGCCAGCGCCACCGCGGCGATCATCATGTCGATGCGGCGCGGCCTGGCGAGGGTGCGGCCACCCGCAATCACCGCCCGGCAGACAACCGGGTACATGTCAGCGGCCTTGTCGTCGAAGGGCAGGCCCGCGCCAAACAGCGTCTTCGCGTTAGCCACCTCAATGGGCGCCCGGGCGCTGACCTGCGGAATGCCGCTGAATTCTCCTTCGGCCAGCTCCGCCAAGCTGATCGCGGATGCGTGGAAAGACGCCGCCTCGCGCTCGGCGAGCCATTCGACGCTGGGATAGCGGATGAGCAGGTTGGTGTCGAAAAGGACGCGCATTGTCAGCCTCCCACTGTCCCGAAGGCGTCTCGGGAAGCCGTCACTGCGGCAAGCTGGGCCGCAATAAGAGATTCAGATTTCTGTTGCGCGGAACTGGCGGCCCGGAGCTTGTCGGCGCTCGCCCCTTCGATTGCCGGGGCAGCCTTCGAGATGGCCACCCCCGTCGGCCGCCCATGCACAGTGACGAGGAACACCCGGCCCTGCTCCTGCGCACTGCGGACTATCGCGGAAGTGGCCTTTTGCAACTCGCGTACCCCAATAGATTCCACTGACATGGGACTATGCTACCGCAATCACCATAACTGGACATACAGTTACGTAAAATACAGGCAACCGATTACCTGCGAAGAGTTGCTTGCCCCGTATGGGTCAGGAAAGGGTGATTTTGGCGATGACGGGGTTGTGGTCGGAGGGGATGATTCCGGGCCAGTAGGGGACTTTCTCGCCGGAGATGGTTTCCCACTCCACGCCGGGGCCGGCCAGGACTTTCCACGACGAGACCTGGGTGCCCTCTTTAACGAAGACGTAGTCGATGTGGCGGCCGTCGCGCCGAATCACCCGCACCCGTGACTTGCCCGCGACCTTCGCGCTCATCCAGCTCGCCGAATCGGCGTTCTCCACATCGGAATCGTCGCTCTGCGCCAGGTCGAAGGAATCCACGATTCCCACCTTGCCCAACTTGGCCAGATGGTCGCGGAAAACCTTGCGGGTCTCGTCGCTGTACGCGTTGAAATCACCCACCAGCACAAACCGCTCGGCCTGACCGGGATTCTTCGCTTCCATCAGCTTCAGGATCTTGTCCACATTCTGTGAACGCAGCTTCGCGCACGCCAATTCGTCATACGGGTGCCCATGGGTGTTGAACACCCACAAGGTGGAACCATCGGCCGCCACTGACAGCTTCGCCCACGAGACGTAACGAGCCTGGGTCTTGTCCTTGGCCGTGCACGGCCCCTTGTCCTTCTCCAAAGTGACGATGCCCGAATCCAACACCTGGAACAGCGACGAGCGCACCATGATCGGCACCGTCGCCTCCGGCAGCACCCAGGTGTAGCCCGGCAGCAGCGGCTGCAAATACTGCGCCGGCAGCTTCTCCCCTTCCACCCCTTCGTTTTCTTGGAAACCGACGATATCCGGGTCTTCCAGCAACACCTTCTCCGCCACCCCCGGCATCCGCGCCGACAGCTCCAGCTGCGCCCCGTCACCGGCCTTCTGCAAGGCCAAACACCCGGCGCAGTCGTTCTTCCCTGTCAGCGTGTTGTAGGTCATCACCGTCAACGCCAAAGGCGAAGCCACTTGGGCTGGCGGTTCTGGCTCGGCAGCCGGGTCTTGCGCGTCGGCCGCTGTAGCCGCCGGTTCCGCGGTTTCGGAAACGGAGGGAGCTTCGGCGGCCGGGGCGGCAACCGTCTCCACGGCGCTCTGAGGGCCAGACGCGGCGGGCGCGTCGCCAGGCTGCCCGCCAGCGCACCCCGCCAACAGCACGGCAATGGCCAACCCTGCCAAGATTCTTTTGCGCATGGGCGCATCCTACCGGCGGCGGGGCGACGCACTAGTCTGGGCGTGTGGCACAAGATGGGCGCGAGGTTGTCGATTCCAACGACTGGAAGTGGTACCAGTTCTTCAAGGCGGCGTTGTTCGCCCCGGTGGTGAAGCTGCTCTTCCGGGCGCGGATCACCGGCGGAGAGCGCATCCCCAAGAAGGGCGGGGTGCTAATCGCCTCCAACCACTTGGGGGCGATGGACGCAATCGTGTTGGCGGCGCTGGTTTACCGGCACCTCACCTTCCCCGCGAAAGCCGAGCTGTTCGACGGCAGCCGCGGCCTGGGCTCGCGCATCGTCGCCTGGTTCATGCGCACCATCGGCCAGGTGGCGCTCGACCGGGCCGACCCGAACCAGGCAAACGCCGCCCTGCGCCCGATCATCGCACGCGTCAAAGAAGGCGGCGCAGTGGGCATCTACCCAGAAGGCACCCGTTCGGTTGACGGCCGCCTCTACAAGGGCAAGACCGGGGTGGCGCGTATCGCGCTCGCCACCGGCGCGCCCGTCGTCCCAGTCGCCGTCTTCGACACCAAAGAACACCGCTCCTGGATTGGCATCCCCTGGCTCACCCGGCCCCGGGTCGTCGTGGGCGAACCGCTCGACTTCAGCCAATACCAAGGGCAGGAGAACAACCACGACGCGCTGCGGAAAGTGACCGACGAGGTGATGGCCGCCATCCAAAAGCTCTCCGGCCAGGAATATGTGGACGTCTACGGCAAAGAGGTCAAATACCACCTCATCTCCCAAGAAGAAGCCGACGCGAAAGTGCTGCCGTACCCCGGATTCGCCGGTTGAGCAAAGCGCGTATCCTTGTCCTTTGTGGAAATCCCGAGCCTTGCCGAGCTGCACGCGCTGAACCCGGCGCAACAGCCCGAATACCCCGATCCGGCCAAGCTGGCCGAGATCACCGCCGAGCTGCGCAAACGCCCGCCGCTAGTCTTCGCCGGCGAATGCGATCAGCTCAAGGCGAAACTCGCCGACGTGGCCGCCGGGCGTTCCTTCCTGCTGCAAGGCGGCGACTGCGCCGAAACCTTCGAGCACGTCTCCGCAAACGACCTGCGGGCCAAGCTGCGGGTGCTGCTCTCCATGGCCGTCGTGCTCACCTACGCGGCGCAGCTGCCCGTCCTCAAAGTGGGACGCATCGCCGGGCAGTACGCCAAGCCCCGCTCCAACGACACCGAAACCCGCGGCTCCACCACGCTGCCGGCCTATCGCGGCGACGCCGTCAACTCCCTCGAATTCACCCCCGAGGCCCGCACCCCCGACCCGGCCCGGCTGCTGGAGGTCTACAACCGCTCCGCCGCCTCCCTGAACCTACTGCGCGCCTTCGTGAAAGGCGGTTTCGCCGACCTGCGCTCCGTCCACTCCTGGAACACCGACTTCGTGCGCAATTCCAACGTCGAAGACCGCTACGAGGAGCTGTCCGCCGAAATCGAGCGCGCCCTGGCATTCATGGTGGCCTGCGGGGTGGACGACGACACCCTCGGCAACATCGACTTCTACTCCAGCCACGAGGCGCTGCTGCTGGAATACGAGCACGCCCTCACCCGCGTCGACTCGCGCACCTCGCTGCCATATGACACCTCCGCCCACATGCTTTGGATCGGCGACCGCACCCGGCAGCCGGACGGCGCGAACGTCGAGATCATCTCCCGGCTGCGCAACCCCGTCGGGGTGAAGATCGGCCCCTCCGCCAGCGCTGCGGAAGTCGTCGAGCTTTGCGAGCGGCTCGACCCCGGCCAAGAGCCCGGACGGCTCACCATCATCTCCCGCATGGGCCAAGACAAGATACGCGACCTGCTGCCGCCCATCGTGCGGGCCGTCGAAGACACCGGCCGCAAACCCACCTGGGTGTGCGACCCGATGCACGGCAACACCTTCG
>JAISTI010000036.1 GCA_031272685.1 Propionibacteriaceae bacterium
GGAGTTGAACCCGCAACCTTCTGATCCGTAGTCAGATGCTCTATCCATTGAGCTACTGGCGCTTGGCTTTCCGGCCTCGGCCAGCCGTGAGCGGCTGGTCGAAAACTGGAGAGCGTGGAGCATAGGGGATTCGAACCCCTGACCTCTTCCATGCCATGGAAGCGCGCTACCAACTGCGCCAATGCCCCAAGAGCGGATACCTACTATAGCCGCTGGCAGCTTGATTCGGTAATCAGACGGCCACCTTGTCGGGCTCGTCCGAGGGGAGCTGGATGGCGGGGCAGTCCATCCACAGCCGGTCGAGGGCGTACAGCTCGCGGGCATCTTTGTGCTGCACATGCACCACCACGTCCAAGTAGTCCAGCAGCACCCATTGCGCCTCGCGCTCCCCCTCTCGGCGGACTGGCTTGAACCCGGCTCGCAGCAACTGCTCCTCCACATTGTCCACGACCGCGCCCACCTGCCGCTCGTTGGCGGCGGTGGCGATCAGGAAGACGTCGGCCAGCGGCAGCCGCTCGGAGACGTCGAACGCCTTCACGTCGGTGGCCAGCTTGTCGGCCGCCGCCTTCGCGGCGATCTGGGTGATTTCAACTGCCTGGGTGCTGGTGGTCATGCTCCTCCTTCTTGGTACAGGCGGTGTTGTTCAATATAGGTGACGACGGCGTCGGGGACGAGATACGAAAGCGGCAGCCCGGCCGCCGCCCGCTCGCGGCATTCGGTGGACGAAATAGCCACCCCGGCGCTTCCGACCAGTGTGAATGGGAACGGAAGCAATCCAGCCAGGCCCTCCGGCAAGGCCGTTCCGGGACGGGTGACGGCCACCACCCGCGCGCGGCGCACCACGTCCTGCCACTGCCGCCAAGTGGTCAAGCCCAGCAGGGCGTCCGCGCCGACAATCAGATGCAGCTCCCCCGCCTCTTCCAGTTCGGCGAGGGTGTCGATGGTGTACGTCGGCCCCGGCCGGTCCAGCTCGACGCGGCTCACTTCGAAGAACGGGTTGGATGCGGTGGCGGCGGCGAGCATCGCCAGCCGGTGCTCCCCGGCGGTGATGGCGCGCCCGGCCTTCTGCCAAGGCTGCCCGGCGGGCACGAAAACCACCTTGTCCAAACCGAGCCGGAACCGCACCTCGTTGGCGGCAGCCAGATGGCCGAGGTGGACCGGATCGAAGGTGCCTCCGAAAATCCCTGTCTTCACCTGTTCAGCCAATTGAGCCTTCCCCTAGGCGTGCCGTTTCCCCCACTCTAGGCGCTGGCGGCGGATAAGGCCGGAAGGCGCGCAAACCGCCCAGCCGCAGCAACCGCCAAACCAGGTTGAAACCCACCACCACCTCGGTGGCAACGCACACCAGGATCGTGCCCGGATCCTCCAGCAGAATCGCCCACCAGGCCCACACCACCTGGTTCAGGTTTTGCAGCACCAAGACCAGCACCGATACCCCCGTCACCTGCGGCGAACGCACCAAATCGACGCTCTGCCCGGCGTTGGAAAAACACTGCAGGCAGGCCACCGGAATCCCGAACCACAGCGAGCCGAACACCAAATCCATGGTGACCATGACGGCCAGGATGCCCAGCCCCGGCAGGAACATCTTCCACACCGGCACACCGCGGGTGCGGATCAGCATCACGCATACGAAAACGCCGATCAGCTCGGTGCCCGCGTTGCAGATGATCATCGGCAGCTGCCCGATGACGACGCCGTGCGCCAGCCAGCAGGCGACCGTCCCGAAACTGATCTGCCAATAGATGATCGCAATGCCGGACGCGTCGCGGGTGCGCAGCAGCCGGATGAACTGCGGCAGGCCGATGGATATGGTGATGACGGTGGCCAGCCACCCCATCACGTCAACCAACGCCATCAGCGCCAGCTTTCGCGAACAGCGCGGGCACCCCGGCCCGGCGCAGCAGCCACCACAGCATGTTGAACCAGACGAGCACGCCCGTCACCCAGCTGGTGATGATGGTGCCGGCGTCGTTCATCAGATGCCCCCACGCCACCCAGACGATCTGGTTGACGGTGTACGCCAGCAGGAAAAACGGCGCCACCCCGCTGATGCTGCGCGAGCGCACCAGGCTGATGCTCTGCCCGCCGTTGGCCAACACGGAAGGAATGCTCGAAAGCAGCCCGAACACGAACGAGCCGACGAAAAAATCCGCCGCGACGAACGCCGCCGCCATCGCCAGGCCGGGCGCCAGCAGCCGGAAATAGCCAATCCCGCGCGTCTGGTGCAGCAACACGATGACCGTGCCGGTGACGATGGCCGACAGCCCGTTCGGCACCACCATGTTCCAGGCGTTGCTGCCCTGCAGGCACAGGATCAGCCCGTGTGAAAACCAGATGATGTCGATGCAGACCTTCAGCTGCCAGAAGAACACCGAAAGCCCGGCGGTGTCGCGGGTGCGCCACAACTTGACCATTTGGGGGACGCCCAAGACCGTGGACAGGACCGCGCCCGTCCAGCCGATGACCAGCGTGACCACTTCACTCCCCAGTGTCGTCAGGAACGCCGTCCACCATATCCTCCGAATGGTACAGCGCGTCGCGTTCCCTCCGGCGCTGGACGGCCGGACGCACCTGGCGCAGCCGCTGATCCTCGCCGCGGGAAGCCAACAGCTCGGCCCCCACCTCCACCTGCGGCGCGAAATCGAAAACCACCGCGCCGTCGCCCGGCCCGATAGCCACCGCGTCGCCCGGCTCCGCGCCCAGCTCCAGCAGCTTTTCCTCGATGCCGAGGCGGGCCAGCCGGTCGGCGAGATAACCCACCGCCTCCGCGTTACCGAAATCCGTCTGCCGCACCCAGCGCTGCGGCTTAGCGCCCAACACCCGCCAGACGAAACCCTCGCCCGCGCCCTCTTTCGAGATGGCGAACTCCGGGCCGGCGTCCACCGGCTTGGGCCGCAACACCAGCCGCGGCACCTCCGGCTCAATCTCGCGCCGCTGACGCACCACGGCGGCCATCGCGAAAACCAGCTGCCGCAAACCCGCGCCGTTCTTGGTGGAGACGGGGAACACTTGCAGCCCGCGCGCCTCCAACTCCGGCCGCACCAGCTCGGCCAGATCGGCGGCATCCGGCACGTCCACCTTGTTCAAGGCGACCAGCCGGGGCCGGTCTTCCAGCCCGCCGTGCGCCGCCAACTCCGCCTCGATGACGTCGAGGTCGGTGAGCGGATCCCGCCCCGGCTCGTAGGTGGCGCAGTCGATGACGTGGACGATGGCCTGGCAGCGCTCAATGTGCCGCAAGAAATCAAACCCAAGGCCCTTGCCCAGCGAAGCCCCTTCGATCAGGCCGGGCACATCGGCCACGGTGAAGGTGCCCGCCTCGGTGACGACCACTCCCAAGTTCGGCACCAGGGTGGTGAAAGGGTAGTCGGCGATCTTTGGCCGGGCCCGCGAGATGGCAGCGATCAGGGAAGACTTGCCGGCCGACGGGAAACCCACCAGCCCGATGTCGGCCACCACCTTCAGTTCCAGCTGCACCAGCCGAGATTCGCCTTCCTCACCCAGCAGCGCGAAACCGGGGGCCTTGCGGGTGGGCGAGGCCAGCGCGGCGTTGCCGAGCCCGCCGCGGCCGCCCTGCGCGATAACCGCCTCCGGATTGGCAGCGGTCAAATCGGCGATCAGCTCGCCGGTTTCGAGATCGGTGGCGACGGTGCCCTCCGGCACCCGCAGCACCACATCCTCCCCGTTGGCGCCGTTGGCGACATCGCCCGTGCCCGGCTGCCCGTTCGGGGCCGCCCTACGCGACTGCCGGTGATACTCGACGAGCGTGGTCAGGCCAGGGTCGACGCGCAGGATGACCGAGCCGCCGTTGCCGCCGTCCGGCCCACCCAGCGGCTTGAATTTTTCCCGTTTGACGGACGCGCAGCCGTTGCCGCCCTTGCCGGCGGAAACTGTGAATTTGACCCGGTCTACGAACGAGGGAATCGCCATCTATCCCTCCAGGAAATGCGCCGGGCTGCGGGGGACGGCGAAGGCTAGGCTTCGACGTCGATGATCCGGCGGCCCCGGCGGATGCCGAAGGCGACCTTGCCGGCGCGGGTGGCGAAAATCGTGTCGTCGCCGCCGCGGCCAGTGCCCTCGCCGGGATGGAAATGGGTGCCGTGCTGGCGGACGATAATCTCGCCGGCGTTCACTTGCTCGCCGCCGAAGCGCTTCACGCCGAGGCGCTGCGCGTTGGAGTCGCGGCCGTTGCGCGAACTGGATGCGCCCTTCTTATGTGCCATTTCTAACTCCTCAGCTTTCGATCGCGGTGACCTTGACCTGCGTGTAGCGCTGGCGGTGGCCCTGACGCTTCTTGTAGCCGGTCTTGTTCTTGTATTTCAGGATGCGGATCTTCGGGCCCTTGACCTCGGCCAGGACCTGCGCGGAAACTTTGACTTTGCCCAGCGCGGCGGCGTCGGAAGTGACGGCCTCGCCGTCCACCACCAGCAGCGGGGTCAGCTCGACGGAATCGCCCACACCGGCTTCGAGCAGATCGACATCGACCACATCGCCGACGGCCACCTTGTGCTGCCGCCCGCCGCTGCGAACAATCGCGTACATTTCTTCACTCCATTACTTCTGCACTTGCGCGCGCCAGCAGGCGCGTAAACACCGAAGGTCAACATTACCTTTTGCCTCCAAGGACGGTCAAATAGTTCGTGGCCCCCCGCCGCTGGCGGCAAGATGGTGCCGTGGATTTCGACAACCTGTACGACCAGGGGTTCGCCCGCGTCGCCGCGTGCTCGTTTCCGGTGCGCTTGGCGCAGCCGCAGGCGAACGCCGAAGCGGTGGCCGCGCAGGCCCGGCAGGTTGCGGCCGAAGGCGGGGTGCTGGCCGTCTTTCCCGAATTGTGCCTGACGGGCTACTCCCTCGACGACCTCTTCATGCAGGAGACGCTGCTGTCCGCCACCCTCTCCGCCTTGCGCTGGCTCGCGGACGCGACCGCCGATGTGGAGGCGCTGCTGGTGGTGGGCGCGCCGCTGCTGTCCGGCGGCCGGCTCTACAACTGCGCCGTCGCCCTGGCCAAAGGGCAACTGCTCGGCGCGGTGCCGAAGTCCTACCTGCCGAACTACCGCGAGTTCTACGAGCACCGGCAGTTCGCCTCCGGCATCGGGGTGAGCACCCCCTCCGCGCTCGGCTTCCAAATCGCCACCGGGCAGCTGTTCAACGTGGAGACGGTACCCGGGCTCGTCCTCGGCATCGAAGTGTGCGAAGACATGTGGGTGCCGGTCTCCCCCGCCGACACGGCCGCCCTCGCGGGGGCCACCGTCATCGCGAACCTGTCCGGCTCGCCCATCACCGTCGGCAAAGCCCGCGAGCGCAAAATGCTGGCCCAATCCGCGTCCGCCCGGCAGCTCGGCGCGTACGTCTACGCGGCGGCCGGCGCCGGGGAATCCTCCACCGATCTGTCTTGGGACGGCCAGACGTTCGTCTGCGAATGCGGCGAGCTGATCGGCGAATCCGAGCGTTTCAGCGACGCACCCGTCACCACCTTCGCCGACATCGACCTGGCCGCGATTACCCAAAACCGGCTGCGGCAAGGCACTTTCGACGACAACGCCCGCGAATGCGCCGCCGACGCCGACGAAATCCTGGTGCGCGTCCAGCCGCCCTCCGGGAACCTCGGGCTGCTCCGGGAGGTCTCCCGCCACCCTTTTGTCCCTGACGATCCCGCGCGCCGCGAACAAGACTGCTACGAGGCGTACAACATCCAAGTCTCCGGGCTGATCCAGCGGATGCGCTCGATAGGCGAGCCCAAGGTGGTGATTGGCGTCTCCGGCGGGCTGGACTCCTCGCACGCGCTCATCGTGGCCGCCAAAGCCCTCGACCGGCTCGGCCGCCCCCGGTCGGACATTCTGGCCTTCACCATGCCCGGCTTCGCCACCTCGGCAGCCACCAAGGCGAACGCGACCGCGCTGGCCACCGCCATCGGCGCCAGCTTCGCCGAGCTGGACATCCGCCCGGCCGCCCGGCAGCTGCTGGCCGATCTCGGCCATCCGTTCGCTGACGGCGAGCCGGTGTACGACGTCACCTTCGAGAATGTGCAAGCCGGGCTGCGCACCGACTACCTTTTCCGGCTGGCCAACCAGCGCGGCGGGATCGTGCTCGGCACCGGCGACCTTTCCGAGCTGGCCCTCGGCTGGTGCACCTACGGCGTCGGCGACCACATGTCGCACTACAACGTGAACTCCGGGGTGCCAAAGACGCTCATCCAGCACCTGATCCGCTGGGTGGCCGATTCCGGCCAATTCGACGACGGGGTGGGGCGCACGCTGCTGGCCGTCCTCGATACCGAGATCACCCCGGAGCTGGTGCCGGCGGCGGACGGCGAACGGCCGCAGTCCACGCAGGCGAGCGTCGGGCCGTACGACTTGCAGGATTTCAACCTGTTCTACACACTGCGGCTGGGCTTGGCGCCGCACCAGATTGCCTTCCGCTGCCAGCACGCCTGGGCCGGTGTTTACCGGCTGGCGGACATCAAGGGCTGGCTGGGGGTTTTCGTCCGCCGCTTCTTCGCCAACCAGTTCAAGCGCTCGGCGGTGCCCAACGGGCCGAAGGTGGTGCGCGGCGGCTCGCTCTCGCCCCGCGGCGACTGGCGGATGCCCTCCGACGCCAGCCCGGAAGCCTGGCTGGCCGACATCGACACCATTCCCGGCTGATTCCGGAACCGGCTTGCTCGCGGCGCAAACAGACCGCGCCTTAAATGGCAAGGCGCGCGGCCGAAGCCGCGCGCCCGCATAGGAGGTTGTTCAGATAGCCGCCGGACCGGATTCTCCGGTGCGGATCCGTACGGCGGTATCCACGGGGACCACCCAGATCTTGCCGTCACCGACCTGGCCGGTGCGCGCCGACTGCAAGATGACGCCCACAAGCGGCTCCACCTCGGAATCGTCCACCAGCACTTCGATGCGGATCTTGAGAATGAAGTCGATGGAGTATTCCTCACCGCGGTACACCTCAAGGTGCCCCCGCTGCCGGCCGTAGCCGCTGACTTCGGTGATTGTCATGCCGTTCACGCCATGACGGACGAGGGCCTTTTGGACCTCCTCGATCATGTCCGGCTGGATGATTGCGACCACGAGTTTCATAGCTCATGCCCCTTTCTTCTCGGACTCGGCGAAGTCGTCTGCGGACAACACCAAGGTGCGCTGCACACGGCTGGAGTAGTAGACCGGCGAGAGGTCGTAACCGATCTCGCCGTGTTCGGAGAGGTCGATGCCGCTGAGCTCGACGGAGGAGTCAACACGCCACCCGATCGTCTTCTTGATCACGAGGGCGATGATGTAGCTGACCACGAAGGCGTAGACGAGCACCACGAGCGCGCCCACGGCCTGCCGCCAGAGCTGGTCGAAGCCGCCGCCGTAGAACAGGCCCGCGACGCCGGCCGGGGTGCCCGGGCTGGCGAAGAAGCCGATCAGCAGGGTGCCGACGAGGCCGCCGACCAGGTGGACGCCCACCACGTCAAGCGAATCGTCATAGCCCAGTTTGTATTTCAACCCGACCGCGAAGGCGCAGCAGATGCCCGCAATGAGGCCGATCAGCAGGCCCGCCCACGGCTCGACGGACGAGCACGACGGGGTGATGGCGACCAGGCCGGCCACGATGCCCGAGGCCGCGCCCAGCGAGGTGGGATGGCCGTCGCGGAATTTCTCCACCAGCAGCCAGCCGATCATCGCCGCGCCGGTAGCGCCAAGGGTGTTCACCCAGGCGAAGGCCGCGGTGTTGTTGCCAGCCACCGCCGAACCCGCGTTGAAGCCGAACCAGCCGAACCACAGCAGGGCCGCGCCGAGCATGACGAGCGTCAGGTTGTGCGGGCGCATCGGCTTGGAGCCGAACCCGATGCGCGGGCCGAGCACCAGCGCCAGGGCCAGCGCCGAGATGCCGGCGTTGATGTGGATGGCGGTGCCGCCGGCGAAGTCGATAACGCCCAGCCAGGAGCCAATCCAGCCGCCGTTCGGGGTGACCACCTCGCCGCCGATCTCGATGCCGCCGAAGTCGAAGACCCAGTGTGCCGCCGGGAAGTAGACCAGCAGGCCCCACAGGATAGTGAAAAGCGTCCAGCCGCCGAACGACGCCCGGTCGGCGATCGCGCCGGAAACCAGGGCGGTGGCGATAATCGCGAAGGCCGCCTGGAACCCGACGAAGGCAAGCGCCGGCAGCGTGCCGAACGCGGCGTCCTCGCCGAGAATGCCGTTGAGCGCGAAGAACTGGAACGGGTTGCCCAGCAAGCCGCCAGAAGTTGGCCCATCGGCGTACGTCGCTCCGGAGCCGATGGAGAGGATGGGCTCCCCGAAGGCCATAGAGAAGCCCACGAGGATCCATAGGACGCTGATTGTCGCGATGCTGATGAAGCTCATCATCATCATGTTCAGAGCGCCTTTGGCGCGGACCATGCCGCCATAGAAGAAGGCGAGACCGGGGGTCATCACGAATACGAGAGCCGCACTCGTCAGCACCCAAGCGGTATCGCCTGCACTGATTTCCAGAAGTATCATGGCGCCCACCCAACCGGATTGCTGTTACGCACCGGTGTAACCGCTGTTACGGTGGACGGCTCGCTTCGTTACGGTTTTGTTATCAGAATCGGCCGAATCACTAGCGCTTCCCCCTGGCGTGCGTTACTTTGGGTACAACGACTCGACCCGGAGGTGATCCCATGGAAATTTCGATAACCGGCAGACGAATCCAACTGGATGAGGATTTCAAGGAAAGGGTCGGGGAAAAACTCGAAGCCGTCACCCGTTTGAAGAACCGGGTGGACCGCATCGAGGTGCAAGTGACCTCCCATGAACACCACCGCCAGCCCGACGAGGCGGTGCAGGTGGAGATCACGCTGGCTTCCAAAGGCCCGATCATCCGGGCCGCCGCCACCGCCGACGAGAAGATGGCCGCCTTCGATTTAGCCCTCGACAAGCTCAAAGGCATCGTCCGCAAGGCCGCCGACCGGCGCAAGAGCCACCGTGGGCTGCGCAGCCACGACATCATCACCGACGAGCTGGCCAGCCCAACTCCCAAACCGGACGCCGGGCCGAAATCCGACACCCCGGCGGTGCGGAACGTGGCCGGCATCGAAGTGCGGGGCGACGGGCCGCTCGCCATCCGCGAGAAGGTGTTCGACTCTGTGCCGCTCACCCTCGCGCAGGCCCTCGACGAGATGGAGTTGGTCGGCCACGACTTCTTCCTTTACGTCGACTCCGAAACCGCCCAGCCTTCGGTGGTGTACCGCCGGCACGGCTACGAGTACGGCGTCATCCATCTCAAGCTCGGCTGAGCCCCTCCTGAGAGCCCGCCCAAGCCGGGGCGCGAGCCCACCTGAGCGGGTGGCTCACGCCCGGCTGAGCCGCCGGGCCAAGCTGACCGCGCCCAGCACTTGGGCTCCCCCGGCCTGCGCCGCGCGCCGGGCCTCCAGGATGGTCGCCCCGGTGGTGACCACGTCGTCCAGCAGCACCACCGGCACGCTGGGCGCGGGCGCGCGCCAGCGGAAGGCCCCGCGCAGGTTTTCCCGCCGCTCGGCGGCGGAAAGCCCGGCTTGGTCGGCGGGCCTGCGGGTGAACCCCAGCGCCCGGACGGCGCGCAGCGACAGCCCTTGCCGGGCGGCAAGCTTGGCGCCGCGTCGGCCCAGCTCCCAGGTGAAATCGATGCCGCGCTCGACGATGTGCGCCCAGGCTGTGGGCACCGGCACGAGCAGCGCCACAGGCGGCGGGCGGGCCGCCAACCCTGGGATTTCCGCCAGCGCGTCTGGGATCAGCCGGGCCAGCGGCGGGATGAGGCCGAGGGCGTGGCGTTCTTTGGCGTGAATCAGGGCCGCCCGCATGACGGTGCGGTAATCGGCGGCCCAAGCCAGCGGCAGCCCGCCCACAGCTCCCGCTCCTGCCCCGGCCCGCAGCAGCGGCAGGCATTCGGCGCACAGACCCAGGCCGGGAGACCGGCAGCCGGGGCATTGCGCGCCCAGCACCAGATCCGCCAGGTAATCCACTGCCCTCATACCGGTTGTTATGGCGATTTCGCAGCCGATTCGCCGTTATCCACAGAAATCAGCGCCCGACCGGGCCAGGGCGGCGTTAATTGTGGATAACCGGAAAATCTCGGCTAGTTGTGATACCGCATTCGGCGCGCAAGCGAAGGTTACGAGTAGGCGATTGCGGTGGCACCGGCGGCGATTTCAGACCAGTCGGTGCCGGCCGCGTTGAGGCGCAGCACCGTCCCTGCGCTGGTGCGCACCACCGGCAGGGCGCCCGGCACGACGGCCAGCTCCACCAGGTCATCGCGGGCCACCGGGCCAAGGTCGCTCTCCCAAGCGCCGTCTATGGACACCCGCACCACGGCCGTCTCGTCGCTCTGGCGCTGCACCAGCACGTTCAGCTCGGTGGGGGTGGAGAACCCGACGTCGAGGTAGCGCTTGGCGCCGGTGAGCTGCAGCTCTTGCGCCGCCGATACCGCTATTCCCTCCGCGGTGCGCCGCACCCGCAGCACCGCCAGCTTCGACCCCTCGCCGTAGTCGAGCACCGCGGCCACCCGCAGCCCGTCCGGCGCGAGCTGGAAGGCGCGCAGCCCGATCGGATCGCCTTCAACGCTGACCGGGGTTTCCGCCCCGCCTGCGAATACCCGCCAGTTGATGTCGTGGATGCCGGTCCACAGCTCGCCGTCCGGGCCGAAATCCGGGCGCAGCAGCTCGGCCCCGGCGGCCACCTCCGCCAGCGGCCCGGCGCCGTCCAAGCGGGCGATCCCGGTGGCGTTCACCCCGGCGGCGG
>JAISTI010000039.1 GCA_031272685.1 Propionibacteriaceae bacterium
GGCGCGCGGCTCGTAGGTGGGCGGGTGGCAGCCCAGCGCCTTGAATGAATCGTGCAGCACCAGCTCATAGTGGTATGCCAGCGAATACCACGGGATGCCCTGCTCGGCGGCCTTGTTGAGGATCTTGTCGTCGATGTCCGTCACATTTGAGACGATCTCGACGTGGTAGCCGGAGTAGACCAGCCAGCGCCGCAGCACGTCGAACACCACCTCTTTGCGGATGTGCCCCAGATGCGGGGCGGACTGTACCGTCATGCCGCAGTGGTAGATCGTGACTTGGCCGGGGGTGACCGGTTCGAGGGGGACGATGCGCCGCTGCTTGGTGTCGTACAGATGGAAAGCCATGGCCGCCATCCTATCGCGGGTATTCAGCCTTGCTGCCGGGCGCGCAGGGCCGCGATGTCGAGGAAATCCGCCGGCGGCAGGTCGGCGTCGTCGCCGGTCTCCCACGGGTCGGGCGGCAGCGGCCCCTCGTCGTCCACAAACCCCGCCGACGGGTCGTAGGGGTTCGCCGGCAGCCGCACTTCGACGGTCGGCTCGTCGAGGGACACCTGTTCGTCGGGCAAGGTTTCCAAAATGTCGTGGACGTACGCCTGCGCCGCCTGCAGCAGCGGCACCTCATGCTGCGCCCGCTCGGACAGATACCAGCGGTGCTCCAGCACCTCGTGATACACCTGCACCGGGTCGCGCTTGCCGCGCAGCTGGGATGGCACCGCCTCCAACACCGGCTGGAAGCATTCGCGCAGCCACATGCTGCCGATGACGGCCTCGTCCAGATGCTGCAAGCCCTCACGGGCGCGGAAGATGCCGATGTCGTTCAGCAAGCGGCGGGCCTGGTTCTCCTCGGCGTCGATGCCGGTCAGGCGCATCAGCCGCCGGGAGTAATAGCCGGCCTCCACCACCTTCGGCTGGATGCGGATGGTGGAGCCGTCGGCGGCGGTGTCGATGTCCAGCTCCGCCACGTCGAAGCCGAGCGCGTTCAGGCGGCGCACCCGGTCTTCCACCTGGTAGGTTTCGCCGCCGGCGTACTCTTCGGCGCCGGTCAGCTCACCCCACAGGTCGCGGTAGCGGGTGATGATGGAATCGGCCAGCACTTTCGGGGTCAGGGATTTGTCGAGGATGCCGCCGGCCTCCAAATCCAGAAACTCGCCGTACAGATTCAGGTGGGCGATGCTGAGGTCGTGCTCGCGCTGGCCGTCCGACAAGGAAGGATGCAGCTCCGACGTCTCGGCGTCCACCAGATAGGCGGCGAACTCGCCGGCGTCGCGGCGGAAAAGCACGTTGGAAAGCGAGACGTCGCCCCACAGGAAGCCGATCAGGTGCAGGCGCACGAACAGCACCACCAGGGCGTCGACGAGGCGGGTGACCGTCTCCGGGCGCACCCCGTGGTCGAACAAGGTACGGTACGGCAGCGAGAACTCCAGATGTTTCGTTATCAACACCGGGTCGAGGGGGTCGCCCCGGCCGTCCACCCGGCCGGTGACCACCGCCACCGGCTCGACGGACGGCGCGTCCAGCCGGCGGAGGTCGGTGAGCATCCGGTATTCGTGCATGGCCAGATGCTCGACGACCTCCTTCGCGGCGTAGAACACCCCGCCGACGGTGATGAACCGCACAACGTGCCGGGAGATGCCGCGCGGAAGCGCGACCAGCAGGTCGGCGGGCCATTGTGCCAGCGGAAGCTGCCACGGCAGCGGGATGAACCGCGAGTCCGGCTTGGCGGACAGGAAATGGGGCATTACGAGATGCGCAGACCGCTCTTCTCGGCGAAGACGTGAACCGTCGCCGGGTCGATGGCGTTCAGGCGGACGGTGGTGCCCCGCTGTGGAGCCGTGCGCGCGGAGATGTGCGCCACGATCTGCTGGGCGGTGATGGCGTCGTCACCCGAGCCGGAGATGGTGCCGTACAGGTAGCCGTCAGCGCCCAACTCCTCGACCACAGCCACGTCGACGGAAATGCCGGTGGTGTCGATCTTGAAGTTTTCGGGGCGGATACCCACCACGACGGTGTCGGAATCGGCCTTGGCGAGCACCTCGCGGCTGATCGGGACGGTGTAATCCCCAATCTGGGCGCCGCCTTCGACAATCTTCGCCGGCATGAGGTTCATGGCCGGGGAGCCGATGAAGCCGGCGACGAAAATGTTGACCGGCTCGTCATAGAGCTTCAGCGGGCTGTCCACCTGCTGCAGCAGGCCGTCTTTCATGACCGCGATGCGGTCGCCCATCGTCATGGCCTCCACCTGGTCGTGGGTGACGTAGACGGTGGTGACGCCCAGGCGCGCCTGCAGGGCGGCGATCTGGGTGCGGGTGGAGACGCGCAGCTTCGCGTCGAGGTTTGACAGCGGCTCGTCCATCAGGAAGACCTGCGGCTTGCGCACGATGGCGCGGCCCATGGCGACGCGCTGGCGTTGGCCGCCGGAAAGGGCCTTCGGCTTGCGGGCGAGATATTCCTCCAGGCCGAGCAGCTTGGCCGCCTCGGCGACGCGCTGGTCGCGCTCGGCCTTCGGAACGCCGGCCATCTTCAGGGCGAAGCCCATGTTGTCCGCCACTGACATGTGCGGGTAGAGGGCGTAGTTTTGGAAGACCATCGCGATGTCGCGGTCTTTGGGCGGCAGGGTGGTGACGTCGCGCTCGCCGATGAAGATGGTGCCGGAGTTTACTTCCTCCAGCCCGGCGAGCATCCGCAGCGTGGTGGACTTGCCGCAGCCGGACGGGCCGACGAGCACCATGAACTCGCCGTCGCCGATTTCGAGGCTGAACTTGTCTACTGCTGGGCGGTCTGCTCCCGGATATACGCGGGTTGCATCATTAAAAGTGACAGTGGCCATGGCCACAACTCCTTCCACGGGCAGGTACGTGCCCGACGATCCGTAGTGGAACTACATTGTGTAGCTGGCCTCGCCAAGAGGGCGGGGTCACCCCCCATTCTCGCACCCAATGCCAACTTGTCAAATAGTTTTGCGAAAACTGGGCAGTCAGCCCGCACGGCCAGGGCTGCTACTCTGAACAGGTGCCAGAAGAGGAGCTGTACCACGGAGACGGGCCGGCCTATCTGGAAATCCCTTCCGAGGTTCCCGACGCCCAACCCGTCAAAGAATGGTGGGACGACCCCTCGCTGCCCTGGAAGCACAAGCCCACCCGCACCGACATCGCCTGCATCGGCTGGATTTCCTTCGTCGCGGTGTTTTCCCTTGTCATGCTGCCATTGCAGCCGGTGATGCTCGGGCTGGCACCGCAGCTGCTCGGCTCACTGGGCTACCGCACCGGGCTGGTCATCACCGGAGCGCTGGCATCAGAAGGCGATCCCTGGTGGCCGCTGGTGCTGTTCTTCGGCTCGCTGATGGCCGCGAAATTCGACTGGGTCTACTGGTGGGCCGGCAAGCTCTGGGGCCGCGGCCTCATCGAAGTGTGGTCGGGCAAATCCGCGCGGGCGCGCAAACGCAACGAGCGGGCCGAACGGATCGCGCGCAAATACGAAACCCTCGCCATCGTCATCACCTACCTGCCTATCCCCATCCCGGCCGGCGTCATCTACGCGGTACTGGGAGAGGCCGGCACCTCGCTGAAGAAGTTCCTGACAGTCGACCTGCTCTCCTCGCTGGGCCTGTGCGCCATCTACGTTGGCCTCGGCTGGTATTTCGGCGAGCCGGTAGTGGCCATCATGGAGGTGTACATGCAATACATGTGGTACATCGCCATCGCCATGCTGGTCGGGGTGGTGGTTTTCGCGGTTTACAGCGCGCGCAAGAACGCCAAAGCCGTGCCGGTGGAAGACGGGGACGAGGGCGGGGAAGAGTAGAATCCGTGCTGCGCCTCTATAGCTCAGCTGGCAGAGCATTCGCCTTGTAAGCGAAAGGTCATCGGTTCGAACCCGATTGGAGGCTCCCGCCTTGTATTCCTACCCACCCCCAACCACGAGGGACGCCAGTTGCCTGGCGATTCGGATGCTCTCTTGGATGGAACGGTCTTCGGGATAGCAATACGCCGTGTCGGCGAAGTAGAAACCCCGGCGCTCGGGCGAGCCCATCGGCGGCAGCTTGCCCAGGAATCCGGGGGTGGCGACCGGCTGGGCGTATTCGTAACGGAACACCGCGACGTCCAAAATGTCTTCCGGGCGCAGGGCCGGATTGATCCAGCGCAGGTATTGGCGCACCTTGGTGGCGAAGGCCGCGTCGGGCTCTGCGTATTTGGGGTTGTCCTTGTGCAGATAGAAGGGGACGTAGACGATGTGCGCCCCCAAATCCTGGCGCAGGTTGGAGATTTCGATCACCCCGGGGACGTCCATGCGCGGGTCGGTGATGTTCACCCAGAAGTTGCCCGACAGCGCTTGGGCGAGTTTCGCCACCGCGCACACCACGCCCACATTGTCGAGCGCCCGCAGCTTGGCGGCGTCGGCGGCGGGCAGACCCGGCGCCAGTCGGGGCAGGTATTGGACCGGGATGGTGGAGACCACCGTCTCGAACGGCAGCGATCGCCCGGCTACCGCGATTCCGGCCACCCGGCCGTCCACAATGTCAATGCGCTCCACGGGTGCCGACAGCGAGATCTGCCCGCCGGCGGCGCGGATTTCAGCGGCCAGCTTGTCGATGACGGCGAAAGAGCCGCCCGCAATCCAGCCCATCC
>JAISTI010000150.1 GCA_031272685.1 Propionibacteriaceae bacterium
GTCGGCATCGAAGAGCTGCTGCGCCTGATGGAGAACGGCTTCCCCACCCCGTCGCTGCACCCGAACCCCGACGTCGACACGCCCTCCGGCGATCCGGCCGACACCCCGCCCACCGATCCCTCCGCCCCGCTCGTCGCACAGGTGATCCGCACCACCACCGACCCGTTCGCCGGCCGGCTCTCCATGGTGCGGGTTTTCTCCGGCACCCTCAAAGTGGACGACACCGTGCAGGTGATCGCCCGCTACGGCGCGCTGAAATCCGACGTGCACCAAGACCACTCTTCTGCTGAGCGCGTCGGCGGCATCCAGGTGGCCGCCGGCACCGAGCTCAAGCCCCGCCAGCAGGCCATCGCCGGCGAGATCGTCATGATCCCGAAGCTGAACGCCGCCGACACCGGCGACACGATTTGCTCCAAAGACCAGCAGGTCGTCGTCGAGCGCTGGACGCTGCCCGACCCGCTGCTGCCGCTGGCCGTGAAAGCCGCCACCCGCAACGACGAAGACAAGCTCTCCGGCGCGCTGAACCGGCTCGCCGTCGAAGACACCACCGTCCGCCTCGACCGCTCCGGCGGCGACCAGCTGGTGCTGTGGGTGACGGGACAGGCGCACGCCGACCTGCTGCTGGGCCGGCTGGTCGACCGCTACGGCGTGCGGGTGGAGCAAGAGGAGATCAAAATCCCGCTGCGCGAAACCTTCATCGGCCCGTCCGAGGCGCAGGGCCGCCACGTCAAGCAGTCTGGCGGGCACGGCCAGTACGCCGTCTGCCACATCAGGGTGGAGCCGATGGAGCGCGGCTCCGGCTTCGAGTTCGTCGACCAGGTTGTCGGTGGCGCGGTGCCGCGCCAGTTCATCCCATCCGTGGAGAAGGGCGTGCGCTCGCAGCTTGAGAAGGGCGTCATCGCCGGCTTCCCGGTAGTGGACATCCGCGTGGTTCTGGACGACGGCAAGGCACACTCCGTCGACTCCTCCGACATGGCCTTCCAGATGGCCGGGGCGCTGGCGCTCAAAGAGGCGGCCAATCCGAAGGTGATGGCGCTGCTGGAGCCCATCGACCTCGTCACCATCACCGTCGCCGACCAATACATGGGCGCGGTGATGACGGATCTGTCCGGCCGCCGCGGCCAGATGCAGGGCACCGACAACATCGGCAACAAGACGGTCATCAAGGCGTTGGTGCCGCAGAGCGAGCTGACCCGCTACGCCATCGACCTGCGCGGCTTGGCGCAGGGTTCGGGCACGTTCACCCGCGAATTCCACGGCTACGAGCTGCTGCCGCAGAACCTGATTTCCAAATATGTGAAGGAGTGAGCGGGCTCAAATCCGCCTGATCCGCACCCACGCGACGTGGTGGTTCGCGTCTTTGCGCAAGACGATGGTCGCGCGCCCGAGCGTGGGCTGGATATTCAGCTTCAAGTTCGGGCCGTTGATGGTGTCCCAGAGCTTGACGGCCATTTGCGCCGACTGCTCGGGCGTCAGGTTCGCGTAGCGCGCGAAATACGAATCCGGCTCCCGGAAGGCGGTTTCCCGCAGGGAGAGCAGGCGCTCGATGTACCAGCGGCGGATGCAGCCCTCGTCGGCGTCCACATAGATGGAGAAGTCGAAGAAGTCGCTGATGGCCAGGGCCGGGCCGCCGTCCACCCGCGGCCGGGCCGGCTGCAGCACGTTCAGCCCCTCCACGATCAAAATGTCCGGCTGGGTGACGGTGATTTCCCGGCCGGGCACGATGTCGTAGGTGACGTGCGAGTAGACGGGCGCTCGCACTTCGGGCTCGCCGGATTTCACGTCCATCACGAAACGCAGCAACGCCCGGCGGTTGTACGACTCCGGGAAGCCCTTGCGGTCCATCAGCCCGCGCTCTTCCAGCACCGCGTTCGGGTAGAGGAACCCGTCGGTCGTCACCAAATCCACTTTGGGCCCACCCGGCAGCCCGGCCAGCAGCTCGCGCAGCAGCCGGGAGACGGTGGACTTGCCGACGGCCACCGATCCGGCGATCCCGATGACGAACGGGGTGCGCGATCCGGTAATCCCCAGGAAGCCGTGGCTGTCGGCGAACAGCGAGCCGGTGCGCTCCATGTAGAGCTGAATGAGCTGTGTCAGCGGCAGGTAGACCTCTTCCACCTCGGGGAAGTCGGTCGGGTCGCCCACACCGCGCAGGCTCGCCAGGGTTTGCGCGTCGAGGGTGATGTGTTTGGACGCCGCCAGCCGCGCCCAGTGCGCCCGCGAGAGGGTCAGGTATGGCCCGAACGGGTCGTCGGGGGTGTACTCGCTCATCGCCCGCCATCCTATTGCCTGTCGGGAACGGGTGGCCGCATTCGCGGATTCCACCGGGACGGCTACCGGGGATCGCCCCGACGCGCGAATAAGCTGGTGGCATGGCCGAGCCGCCCAAGCCCACACCGGCGTATGTGTATTTCTTCCGCCGGCTGCTGATGCTGCTCGCCTTCGGGGTGGTGCTCACCGGGCTCGTCTTCCTCGGCGTCGCCATCCACGGCACCTTGCAAGATCCGTCCAAGCAGCAAACGGCGCCGCCAACGGCCACCGCCACCGTCGCCGAAACTCCCTCGCAAGCGCCCACTCCCACCGGGCCGGTTGCCTGCGAAGGCAAGAGCCTCAAGCTGACGGTCGCCGGGTTCGCCAAGCTGAAAGTCACCGGCTCCCAGACGTTCAACCTCACCATCAAGAACAAGGGCAAAGAGGCCTGCTTGCTTAAGGTGGACGGCTCCAGCTACACCCTCACTGTCGTCTCCGGCTCCGACAGGATTTGGTCGACGGCCGACTGCCCGGAGTGGGTGCCCGAGGCCGATCTCACCCTTGCCGCCGGGGCCAGCCACGAGTTCAGCGTCGACTGGACGCTGCGCCGTTCCGACGGCAGCTGCAAGCTCGTCAAGAAGCAGCTCAAACCAGGCACGTACGTCGCCAACGCCAGCTTCGCCGACGCTACGGGACGCCAGGTGCTGCTGCTAGTTTCGTAGCCGCATTAGATCAGCCAGGCGAGCCAAGGCGTGGCGAGAATCCAGGGAGCGAGCAGCGGATAGCCCACGAACACCGCCGCGTCCATCAGGAAATGCGCCAGGATCAGCGGCGCCACCCGTTTCGTCTTCACGAAAAACAGCCCGAACACCACGCCCATGATGGCGTTTCCGGCGAACGAGCCGAAGCCTTGGTAGAGGTGGTACGAGCCGCGGATCAGCGCGCTGGCAAGCACAATCACCGCCGTGTTCCAGCGCAGCGCCCAGCAGCGGGCATAGAAGAAGCCGATGACGACGACTTCCTCCAGGATGCCGTTCATGGCGGCGGCGAGCAGCAGCACCGGCACCGTCCACCAGGCGGCGGCGAGGTTGGAGGGCACCACATGGGTGTTCAGCCCGAGCAGCCGGGCGCCGGCGAGGAAGGCCAGGCCGGGCAGGCCGATTCCGGCCGCCAAGGCGGCGGCCCAGCCCAGATCGGGCAGCGGGCGGATGCGGCCGTGCGTCAACCCGATAAGTTCGCGCCCGGAGCGGCCCAGCAGGTAGAGGGCGAGTAGGGCGGGCACCAGCGGGAAGGCGATATTGGCGAGCTGGTAGGCGAGGTCGAGCCAGGGCCGGTCGGGGGTGACGGAGTTGTTCAGCGAAGAAGACTGCTGGTTGAGCGCCACTTCCACCGTCAGCCGGTTCCAGATATTCAGCAGCGCGTAGACGGCCGACTGCCCCAGGGAAAGCCCGAGCACCAGCCACAGCTCCACGCCCGGCCGGGCCGTGAAGGCAGGGGGCGCCGGCGGCTCCGGGGCCGGGGTTTCATCCACCGCCAACACCTCCGCGCCAGGCGCCGCGGCTGGGTCAGGGACGGCGGTGGCGATGCCTTCATCTCCCAACAAGTGGACTTCCTCCTGTCAAATTCGCTTCTTCCCGAACCAACGATAACAATGGGGGCATGCATCTCGATCATTTGACGTTCGCAGCCGGACCCGAGGGCTTGCTGGACGCCGCCGAGAAGCTGGAGAGCCGGCTGGGAGGCCGCTTTCGCGATGGCGGCTTTCACCCCCGGTTCGGAACACGCAACCGCATCCTTCCGCTCGCCGACGACCGCTTCCTGGAGGTGGTCGAAGTGCTGGAGCACCCTGCGGCCGAGAAAGCGCCTTTCGGGCAGGCCGTGCGCGCCCGTTCTGAAGAGGGCGGCGGCTGGATGGGCTGGGTCATCTCCGTCGACGACCTCACTCCTTTCGAGCACCGCCTGCAGCGCAAGTCCGTCGAGGGCTCCAGGCAGTTCCCCGACGGCCGCTGGCTGAACTGGCATCAAATCGGCATCAAGGGCCTGATCGCCGATCCGCAGCTGCCATATTTCGTGAAATGGGAATCCGAGCCGGATGTGCTGCCCAGCGCCCTGCACGGCGAGATTCGCTTAGTGGAAATCGTCATCGTCGGCTCTCGCGACCGCGTCGAAAACTGGCTCGGCACCGATGTCGGCGAGCTATTCGACGGCGTCAAGCTGAACTTCACCTCCCTGAACGGACACCCCGGCATCGCCGCCGCCATCTTCGAAACCCCCTCGGGCCTGGTTCGCGTCTGAATTTTTTGTCATAGGCGCGCTGTAGCGTCTGGGGCATGGCGAAAAGCAAGCTCCTAAGCTGCGTGGAATGCGGCTGGACGACCGCGAAATGGGTGGGGCGCTGCGGCGGCTGCGGCGGGTGGTCCACCGTTTCGGAAGCCGCGCCGGCGATTGGCGGCCAGGCGGTGGCCCCGGCGAGCCGCGCGCTGCCGATTCTGGAAATAGACGCCTCGGCCGCCGACGGGGTGCCCACCGGCATCGCGGAATTCGACCGCGTGCTCGGCGCGGGGCTCACCCCCGGCGGGGTGGTGCTGCTGGCCGGAGAGCCCGGCGTCGGCAAGACCACCCTGCTGCTGCAAGTGGCCGCCGGCTGGGCCCGGCAAGGGCGCAAGGCCCTGTACATTACCGCCGAAGAATCGGCCGCCCAGGTGAAGGCGCGGGCCGAGCGGGTCGGCGCGGCCTGCGAGGGGCTTTATCTGGCGTGCGAATCTGATCTCGCGGTGGTGCTCGGCCACGTCGAGCAATTGCGCCCCGAGCTGCTGGTGCTCGATTCCGTGCAGACGGTGGCCGTCCCAGAAGGCGAGGGTGTGCCCGGCGGCGTCACCCAAATCAAAGAGGTGGCGGTGGCCCTGGGGCGGGTAGCCAGGCAATACGGAATGCCGGTGCTGCTGGTGGGCCACGTCACGAAAGAGGGGGCGGTGGCCGGGCCGCGCACCCTGGAGCATTTGGTAGACGTGGTGCTCAGCTTCGAAGGCGACGCCTCCGGCCTGCGGGTGGTGCGCGCCAGCAAGAACCGCTTCGGCCCGGCCGACGAGATCGGCTGCTTCCAGATGGCGCAGGCAGGGCTGCTGGAGGTTCCCGATCCCACCGGCCTGTTCGTCTCGCAATCCGCCCAGCCCGCGCCGGGAAGCTGCCTCACCGTCACCCAAGAGGGGCGGCGCTCGCTGCTGGTGGAGATGCAGGCCCTGGTGGGGGTGGCCCGCACCCCCGGCCCGCGCCGGGTCTGCCACGGGGTCGATCTCAACCGGGTGCTGCTCATATTGGCGGTGCTGATGCGCCGGGCCAAGCTGCGGCTGGCCGAGCGGGAGGTCTACGTCTCCACGGTGCGCGGGGCCAGAGTGGGCGATCCGGCGGCCGATCTCGCCATCG
>JAISTI010000160.1 GCA_031272685.1 Propionibacteriaceae bacterium
AGGTGTGGGACGCCGCCATGCGCGAGCGGCTGTTCGCACCGCTGGGTTTGGCGAAAACGGTCACCCTGCCGGAAGAGGCGATCATTTGGGATGTCGCGGCGGGGCATATCATCACGCCGGACGGCCCGGTGGTCGCGCCAGTCTGGGCGCTGATGCGCAACGCCGGGCCCGCCGGGCTGATCGACTGCGCCATTGAAGACCTGCTCAAGTTCGCGCGAATGCACCTGAAGCAGGGTGTGGCCGAGGACGGCACGCAGATCATCAAGCCGGAGACCGCCGCCGAGATGATCGAGTTCAGCGCCGACGTGCCGGAGAAATACCTGCTCGGCGATTCCTGGGGCTTGGGCGTCACCCGCTTCGACTGGGGCGGCAAGCGCGTTTACGGACATGACGGCAACACCATCGGGCAGGCGGCCTTCCTGCGCTGGTATCCCGAAGGCAATTTCGCCGTCGGCCTGCTCACCAACGAAGGCTCGTCCCATGAGCTGTATTTGCGCTTGTATACCGAGATTTTCGAGGCGCTGGGCGGTGTGGAAGTGCCCGGCATGATCGAGGTGCCCGACGAGCCGCCGCAGCTAGACATCACCCCTTGGCTGGGCAAGTACGAGCGCGCGTCTGTTGAAATCAACATCTACGAGGGCGAGGACGGGCCGCACTTCAAGGCGGAGCAGAAGGGCGAGCTGGCCGAGATCGACCCGAATTCGAAGATGGATTTCCTGATGAAGCCGGTGCGCGAGGGGCTGTACGCCGTGTGGGTGGACGAGATGCAGGTGGAGGCCCCGGTGTGGTTCTACCAGATTCCGTCCGGCGAGCGGTACATCCACTTCGGCGCCCGCGCCACCCGCAAGGTCGCCTGATGCGCATCACCCGTTTCGGCGTCGAGCGCACGCATGTGCCGCTGCCTGAGCCGTTCACCGTCTCGCTGGGCGTGATCGACTCCGCCGACCTGGCCATCGTCACCCTGGAAACGGACGACGGCCTGGTCGGCTACGGCGAAGGCTCGCCCACGCCTTTCGTCACCGGCGAGACCGGGGAGTCGGTGCTGGCCGCGCTGAAGCTGTTCGAGCCGCTGCTGCTGGGGGCGGATCCGTTCGCCATCGACGCCATCCACCGCGGCATGGACCAGATTCTGGTTCGCAACGGCTCGGCGAAAGCGGCCGTCGACCTGGCGCTGCACGATTTGTGCGCCAAGGCGGCTGGGCTGCCGCTCTACCGCTACCTGGGCGGCGCGTCGGGGTCGGTCGAGGTGGATATGACGATTGGGCTGGGCGAGCCGGAGGCGATGGCGGCGGCCGCCGCCGGGCTGGTGGCGAAGGGCTACCGCCGGATCAAGGTGAAGGCCGGGGCGGACGAGGCCCGTGACGTGGCGGCGATCCGGCTCATCCGGGAAGCCGCGCCGGAGGCGCAGTTGCAGGTGGACGCCAACCAGGGCTGGGATGTGGCGACCGCCTTGCGGATGCTGGCGGTTTACGCCGATTTGGGTGTGGTGGCTTGCGAGCAGCCGCTGCCGTTCTGGGATTTGGACGGCACCGCCTATCTGCGCCGCCGCTCGCCGGTGCCGATCATGGTGGACGAGGGCTGCTTCACCCCGCAGGACGCTTCCGCGATTGTGCGCCGGCAGGCGGCCGACACCGTCAACATCAAGCTGATGAAGTGCGGCGGCATCCACCGAGCCCGGCAGATCAACACCATCGCGGAGTCGGCCGGCGTCACCTGCATGATTGGCTGCATGCTGGAAAGCCGCCTGGCGATCGCCGCTGGGGCGCACCTGGCGGCGGCCACCCCCAACATCGTGCTCGCCGACCTCGACTCGTTCCTGGATTTCGACGACTCCCCGCTGGTGGCCAGCGCCTTCGCCTTCGACCCGCCCTGGATTCACCTGCCAGATGCCCCCGGCCTGGGCGTCGAATTGGCTTGAGGTGGCCCCGTCGGAGAAGTGGACCGGCATCGTTGGGCCGCCGCAAACCTTTGTCAGACGTGGATTATTTCTAGGACGCCCAGCGCCGCCAGCACGGCGAAGTCGTCATCTTGGGTGACCACGGGGATTTTCCGGGCGAGCGCGGTGGCGGCAATCCACAAGTCGTTGATGTTGGCCCGATGGCCGGCATTGGCCACGCGGTAGCGCAGGGTTGCCCAATGGTGGGAAACCTGCCGGTCGATGGGTAGGAGTTCGAGCCGCATGACTGCCTGATAGGTCAATAAGCGTTGGGCGCGGATCTCCGGAGTCGCCGCGGCGTGGATGCCCGCTTCCAATTCGGCGGCCGTCACCACCGAGACGTATCCGCGCTGGGGTAGCCTGTCCGCGTCCAGGGCTCGACCAGACTCGGAGGCGATAAAGACGCTCGTGTCGAGAAGCCCCTCCTCGAAACGCTGAATCGTCACAGCAACGGCCCAACCGTGTCGGAAGCTTCGTCGCCGAGAGCGGCAAGGTCTGAACGCAATGCGGCGTCCGCCAGTGGGAAAGCCACCACTTCGGCTGGCGTCAGATAGTGCTGGGTGTATGGATCCACCGGGTCTATCCGTGCGACTCGCTGGCCACGGGAGGTTAGATACACCGTTTCTCCGGCACGGACGCGGGCAACCACGTCCGCCGTCCGATTCCGCAACTCGCGCGCCGAAACAACTGCCATGACACAAATGTAGCACCATGTGCGACACTCACAAGAGATGACTCCGTCGAGAGCGACGCGGCGACATGGCTCCGGTACCGTGGAGCCAAGGCGTTTGCGCAGATCAGGAGGAACGATGCTTGGGGCGATTGTGGGGGACATCGTGGGCAGCCCGTTCGAGTTTGACCGGGGTGGAAAGACTACCGAGTTCGAGCTGTTCAGCGCCCGTTCAAATTACACCGACGACACCATCATGACGCTGGCCGTCGGGCGGGCGCTTATGGACGCGGCGGGGGACGAGTCGCGGGCCGACGCGGCGCTCGTCACCCGGATGCGCTCTTTCGCCCGGCAATTCCCGTGCCCGGTGGGCGGATACGGCGCGCGTTTCCGGTGGTGGCTCACCTCGGATAACCCCGAACCGTACGGCAGCTTCGGCAACGGGGCGGCCATGCGGGTTTCGTCCGCCGGCTGGCTGTTCGATTCGCTGGAAGAGACGGAGCACTGGGCTGGTATCACCGCCCGCGTCACCCACAATCATCCCGAGGGCGTCAAGGGGGCGCAGGCCACCGCCGCGGCGATTTTCCGGGCCCGAACCGAAGGGCCGGGGGCGGCGGCGAAAGCGCGGCTGAAGAGCTACATTGCGGAGCGCTTCGGCTATGACCTGTCGCGCACCCTGGACGAAATCCGGCCCGGCTACCGCCACGACGAGTCCTGCCAGGGAACCGTCCCGGAGGCAATCACCGCCTATCTGGAATCGGACGGCTTCGAGAACGCTATCCGGCTGGCCGTCTCCCTCGGCGGCGACAGCGACACCCTCACCGCCATCACCGGCTCCATCGCGCAAGCCGCCTACGGAATCCCGCAGAACATCGGCGACCAGGCGCTGAGCCGGCTGCCCGCCGAGCTGCGGCAAGTCCTAGACGAATTCAACACTCTGGTTGCAGGCCGCGACTCAAACCTCTTCGACAGTTGAGCCCAAGTTCTTGAACGGGTGCGGCAGGGCGTGCGATAATGGAGTCCACGTTACGCCACAAGGCCTAACGTCCCGCCTTAGGCTCCGGTCGCGAGATCGGGGCCTTCGTGCTTCTCCTGAACCACGGTGGGTGCAATGTTGGCCCAAATCGCGTCGTTGACTTGTTGCGCGCGATTGTCCGATTCGGTGACGGTGAGCTTTCTCAAACGCATGTAGGTGAACAGATCGGCCACTTGCAGCATACGGCTGTGGTGCGACGGGCCAAAATAGAGAGTGTCGACAATCCGGTCTAGCCTTCCTGGGGGCCAAATCGCGTCTTCATTATCCCGGTAAAACCGGAAGTTCGTCCGATGTCGTTCGGCTGAGTGAACTTCGTCTGCCAAGACAAGCACCCGGTCGTCACGCGACTGAGCCAGACCTTGCAGTCGCTGCAGGAGCCTGCGCAAAGCCGTCTCGTGGGACGGTGTGGAATCAGACAAATCACCGCTACGTTCCACTTCCACGAACAGGCTCACTGCCCCGGATTCTCGAACCACTCTGGTGGCCATCAGGTAGGCGTTCAGTCGCAGACGGATGGGAACACCCTTCCAGCTTTCGACGGCCTGAAGCATCTCGTGGCCATGTAGCTCAACGACTTCTGGATATCCGGCCACCCTAACGGCCTCGACTACGCGGTTGAGGTCTTGCGTGAGTGAAACAACGGTGGCATCATCCGCGACAAGTGCCGAAAGGCAGAACAGCCTCCTGTTGTAGGACTCGTCAAGATAGGCCAAGAGCACGGAGCAACACTATCGGCCCGCACCGACAGGGACAGCGCCGCAGAGATTCTTGTGGGCAACATGTGCTCAGTACCTTCTAGCAAGCGCCCAGGTGACCCGCCCTGGCCCTACACCAGCCGGTAGTTGTCGGCGGTAAGCTGCAGGCCCTTCCACTTCTTGTGCAGCTTGGTGAACTTCAGGGTCTGTTGGCCGGGAGCCACGTAGACGGTCTTAAGGGCGGGCAGCTTGGGCTTGGCTTTCAACAGGGCGCTGGTGAGGGAACTCTCCGAATAGGCGCAGCGGGTGTAGGTCAGATTCAAAGTCTGCAGCTTCTTCAGTTTCGGCAGCGTAGAGGTCGCCT